>CAYTNY010000069.1:0-11802 GCA_964439215.1 uncultured Spirochaetia bacterium | reverse complement strand
ACTTTATACTTTGTTTTGATGATCTACTTTGAACCTTGAACTTTGAACCTTGAACCTTGAACCTTGAACCTTGAACCTTGAACTTTGAACCTTGAACTTTGAACCTTGAACTTTGAACTTTGAACCTTGAACCTTGAACCACTCCCTCTGCCGCATAATTAAACTTGACTTGATTAAAGAATATGATACTATAAAAGAAATTAATGAGTATAATAATTTGAGGAGGAAATATCTTGCAAAAAACCTCAAAAATTTTCCATCGAATCTTTTTTCTTGTTATTTTTCTTATGTTTTCAGGTTTTTTAAATGCAGCCAATGTTATAACTTCTCTTGATTTCAGTGTTTCCCGGACAGCTTCAACCGCAAAAATAGGGGATACTGTTTATTTTACAATGGCGGTAATTGATGCGTCAAATACATATTCGGACCTGCAGCCTGTTACCGCAACAGCGTCAGCCGCATATGTATACGGAGAAAATCTTCCCGCAACACCGCCGTCCGGGGCAAATCCTTATTTTGTTTATAACGGAAAAAACACATGGGAAGTGACTTCCTATACTCCCAATCCTGAAGATTCCTCTCAGGATACTCTGGCAATAAATAATTCAAATTTAATAGCGGGAAGCACCGTGAGTTCTTATACCTCGCTTAAAAACGCGACATTTAAAATGGCTTCAGGATCCAGAGGAACAGGCGGAAGCGCAAGTGTTGACATAGGTTCTTCCGTAATGGGTATCGGGCTGTATGACAGCGGGGATTTTATTGCCCACAATGACCTTGTGATAAATGACGGTATTTATAACGGTAAATTCCTGGTAAGGGAAAGTTATCAGTTTAATGTTGAAAAGGGTTCAATTACAGGCAGATTTTCTGAAGGCGGCGTAAATGCAGAATCTGTCGAATCGCCGAAAAAAATATCACTGGACAGCATAAGGCCCAAGATTCAGCTTGCGAACGCGCATCCAAATCCCTATAATCCGAATAAAGAACTGTTTGAGCTGTTTTATTATCTGACGGAAAGCTGTGATACGCAAATAGAGATATATACCGATGCCATGGTTTCCGTGAAAACAATAACGGTTGACGGTTTGAGCGGTTATAATGAACCTGTTTTCTGGGACGGGCTTGACAGCAGCGGGGTTCTTCAGGCAGACGGCAGATATACTTATGAGATAAACATAACGGATAAAGCCGGGAATACGGGTTCGGCGTATTCGGGAGACCTGATAATAACGACAGTGGAAGTAAAGGCAAAAACCGCGGCTATAGATACACATTATTCTTCCACGGAAGCGAGCCAGGTTGTTGTTGCATTGGATGTTGATGTGGAGCTTTTTAACGCCACTGATGCAAATCTTGCGAATTTAGGATTTGATCCCGCGGTATACGGCGCTAATTCATATAAACTTTATCCTTATGTTATGATTGATGTTAAGCTTTATGATTCTTCGGGAACGCAGCTGCAGGCATGGCCTAAGGATCTTTCTCCGATTACTGACAGGGACAGGACGTATCATACGGAATCATCAAATCCTGCCGGATACAGGGATCTTGATTATACGGAAAATCCTCTGCCGCAGCCTGCCTGCGGTGTTGATGCCGGAGGGATTTATACGACGGGCGACGGAGACGAGGGCAATGACTGGGATCTTGTATTTGGAAGCGGATATATGACCCAGGCCGGGGGCGGATACTATCATCAGAGCCGGAGTCTTTTGTATCATTCAGCGGAAATGGAGCCGGGTACTTATATTGCGGCGGTTAAAGGTATTCTCGTGGGCAAGTCTGTGGTGCTTGCAAGCGATGAGATCGGAGAGGGAACGGATGAATGTACGGAGGAAACGTACTTTTATTGGGAGTATCACGTGCAGCCGAGTTTTTTCTTTGATGAAACCACCAGTGTTATAACTGATTTAAGAGGCTGGGGCATAAATTCGCTTGATGCGCAGGGCAATGCCGATACAGCGGGTTTTATAGTGGAAGAGGAGCAGATTGTTCCCGGCCCGGATAATACGGCGCCGAGAATAGTTGAAAATTCGGCTTATCCTGAAGACGGATCTGTAATAAAGCCGGATACAATAACATCGTCAAATCCCGTGAAAGTGACATTGGTTGATGACGGGGTGGGGGCCGGATCCACAAATAAATCAAAATTTATTCTTAAGGATCCTTACGGAAACAATGTGGAAGGGTCTGCGGCCTGGAATGCCGGAACTCCTGACACAAAAATGTGGGATATTTATTTTGTTCCGGATGATCCGATTGCATTGGGAGGAGATTACTCTTTTACGGTAATACCCGTGGATGCCGCGAATAATATAGGTTCGCCGGAAACATACAGTTTTTCTGTGGAAGATAAGGCAATTCCCAAGATTAACAGTGTAAAAGCTTATTCTGACGCATCAAATCCTCCGGAAACTCTTTCTGAAGATTTATCCACGGAGATTTCATTTACTGTTTCAAAAATAGAGGCAACAATAATATCCGGCGGGACCGCTGATGTGGATTTTGATAAAACAACGATTTCGATTGAAGATTCCGGCGGAAATGTTCTCCAGGGGGAGACAGAGCATACCGAAGGCACAAATGTAATTTCATTTACGCCTTCTTCCATTTTAACCGACGGAAGTTATACCGTTAACATTAAAGTGGTTTCGGAAACCGGGTCTTCGGGAACTGAAGGATATGATTTTTATGTTCAGACGGAGGGAATTACATATATTGATTCTTCGGGTGAAGCGGATACTCCGGGGCCCACAACGTATATGATAATAAACCTGAATGATGTAAATAACTCAGGAATTTCCGATAACAGCGGAAATACAAATCTGGCCGCGTCAGTGTTAAATGTATCGGAAATAACGATGCCCGGAAGCGCTCCGGCAACTTATGAAACGCTCGGAGAGATTTTCAGGTTTTCGGTTGATTCGCCTTATACGCTGCCGGTCAATTTCGGGGCGGCATTTTCAACCGTTGCCATAAGGCTTCATTATTCGGAATCAGACCTTTCAACACTTGCCGCAAACGGGCTGGATCCTTCGGATTTGAGCGTATGGGTCTATGACGGAACAGAATGGACGCAGATTACGTCGGGTATATCAGGCCCTAATACAGGGACAGGAAATGATTATTATTTTGAGTATTCTTCGGTATCTTCCATTCAGCCGGACAATGCTTATGCTCTTATGTATCAGGCGCCGGAAGAACCGGCCGCACCGGATCCTGTCTATATATTTAAAAGCACAAAAGCTTTTGATCCGGCGGCAGGAAAGGCAAGAATATATTATACGGACGATATCAGCGATGTTGCCGGAGTCAAGGCTTACATATACACCACGGCAGGCGTTCTTGTGAGAAAAGATGAATTTGCCGACGCTTCAGAGACTGCTCTTTTCACAAACGAAGATATAAATCCTTATGATTCTTCGGACAGCAAATATTATTATTCATGGGACGGCGCAAATGATACGGGAGGAATGTTAAGAAATGGTGTTTATATAATAAGAATAGAAACAACGAAAACTGACGGTTCAAAGGAAAACATAACCAGAATGACAGCTCTGGTAAAATAAATAAAAATGAGAGGTTTCTGATGACAAAAAAGATTATACTGTTTGCATCAGTTATATTAATGTCCGCGGCTGCGGCATACAGTGCGGATAATATGTATGCGGGCGGAGCATTTTCAGACGCCGGAATCTCCGCAAGGGCAATGGGTATGGGCGGCGCGTTTACCGCGGTGGCGGATGACGGCAGTGCGTCCCGGTGGAACCCCGCGGCAATGGGGCTGCTTACAAAAGAAAAAAGCATGAGTATTACATATATACCTTCAATGTACGGCCTTGAAACCGGGGATATATCGCGTTTTTTCGGGTCGTATACACAGGGGGATACCGAAGGATACGGCGCACTGGGAGGTTCTCTGGATTATATGTCAATAAACTTTGGCAGTGAATATCTGGGGGACACGGAATACAGCTGGACGGAATATATTGTAACGGTTTCCTGGGGTATGCAGATGGACAGAATGATAGGCTGGGCAAAGTATGAATACCCGAAATTAAATGCCGGAGCAAATATAAAATACGCGGGAGCATCATCCGATGTTCTGGTTGATGACTCAACTGTGAGTGCGGGCGGATTTTCTTTTGACGCCGCACTGCTGCTTTTGATGAAAGAAAATTTCGCGATAGGCGTTATGGGAAGCGATGTTTTTTCTCAGATAACCTGGAACTCCGGCACCACTGAAAGAATACCTTTTACGGTAAGAGCCGGGCTTTTTTACGGATTGACAGCGGATTTTATAGTAGCGGCGGACGTCAAGGCCGTTGAAACAAACAACGCCGGAGCCGCGGGGGCGGAAATTCAGAGTCTGTCCGCGGGTGCGGAGTACGGCATAGCATTCGGCAGAAACGCACAGGTGAGAAAAATTGATTTCAGAGGCGGAATCAATTATGAACCGTCAACGGATGCCTCGGCAGTAACCGGCGGGATAAGCGTATATATGGATACATTTTCTGTTGATTATGCTTACCTGCACCGTGTTAAGCATATGCTTGACGGCACCCACCGTTTCGGGATGACGCTGGATTTTTAACATAATTTACCGGGAGCTGTTTAATGAAAATAAATGATCTTCTTCATATTATGGTTGATAAAAAAGCGTCGGATATGCATCTGAAAGAAGGAAGGCCCCCTATGCTGCGCATAGACGGGAAACTGAAGCCGCTTGATATGGAAATACTCTCGCGGGATGATCTGAATGAAATAATATATGCGCTGACTGATGAAAAACTCAGAAAGAAATTTGAAGAACTGCGCGAAATGGATCTTGCTTATAATCTTGAGGGTGTCGCGAGATTCAGGGCAAACGCTTTTTTTCAGATGGGTAAAATGGAAATAGTTTTAAGGGCAATACCGATAAACATTCCCACAATTGAGGAATTAACCCTGCCTTCTGTTTTAAAGGAAATAGCACTGTATCCGCGCGGGCTTGTTCTTGTGACCGGAACCACCGGCAGCGGAAAATCAACTTCGTTGGCTTCGCTTATAAATCATATAAATGAATCATACGCCCATCATATAGTGACAATTGAAGACCCCATAGAATTTGTTCATACGGATAAAAAATGCAGCATAACCCAGAGGGAAGTCGGGCTTGATACTGAAAGTTTCAGGGATGCGTTGAGATATGTGCTGCGGCAGGATCCTGATGTTATACTCATAGGGGAGATGAGGGATGCGGATACAGTGGGCACGGCTATTTCCGCGGCTGAAACAGGGCATATGGTGTTTTCCACCCTTCATACCATGGATACAATACAGACGATCAACAGGATACTTGATTTTTTTCCGAAAGAACAGCAGCCGCAGATAAGAGTGCAGCTTGCCGGAGCCCTGCGTGCGGTTATTTCTCTGAGGCTTGTTACAAAGACAGATGGTGTGGGAAGAGTTCCGGCTGTTGAGATACTGGTTGCGACAAAAACAGTAAAAGGTTATATGGAAGAAGGAAAGATCGGCTCAATAAAGGATCTGATAAAGAACGGGGAGCAGGAAGGGATGCAGACGTTTGACCAGTCGCTTATAAAATTATTTAAACAGGGGCTTATTACTCTTGAAGAGGCAAAAAGAAACGCCACATCGGTGCAGGAAATAGACCTCGCAATGAAGGGTATCTCCTCGTCCGGGAATTCGGCTCAGTCAATACTTGACAGTATGATGAAAGAACAAACGACAAAAGAACTAAAAACAGTATTGAATGAAGCGAAAAAATTTATTTCACAGAACAGGTTTAAAGAGGCATATGTGCTTTATGAAAAAATGAACGGCAGGTATCCGGGAAACGAGGAAGTTAAAGAAGGTATGGATTATACCAAGCGCATGATCGGCAAAGCGCAGCAGTCCCAGAATGTAAAGGGCATAATAATGGAAGGTGTAAATATATACAAAAAAGGAAATATAAAAGGAGCAATCTTAAAATGGCAGGAAGGACTGGAACAGGAACCTGAAAACGCCCAGTTGAAATCGTATATAAAAAGCGCAAAAGAAAAAGAAGAGCTTGCCGGGAAAATACCCGAAATCCTAAAAGAAGGCATTGAAATATATAAAACAGGCGATGTTAAAGGCGCCATAGCGAAATGGAACGAAATAATTGAAATTGATCCGCAGAATCCGCAGGCGCATTCCTACATAACCGGAGCGCAGCAGAAACTGATGGAGATGAAAAAGAAAAAAGAACTGGAAATGCTTGTTGCAAGAGGGAAACAGGAAGCTGATAAGGGAGATGAACTGGAAGCGGTGATAAGTTTTAAGCAGGCCAAAGTTATGGATCCGGATAACGAGGAAATAAAAGCGGCATACGAGGAAGTTTACAACAAGCTTATGGCGGAAAGTTTCGGAGAAGACGTGGATGCTTCAATCGCGCAGGAAGCTTTTGCAAAAGGTGTAAACAGTATTCTTGAGGAAAATTATTTCGGCGCGATAAAAGAACTGAAAAAAGCCATAGAAAAAAGGCCGCTTGACAAGAAACTGAAGGATTATGTGGAGAAAATAAAGAAAGTTATGAGTAAAAGGCTCAACCGGCTTATGGAAAAGGCGGATGAGGCCTACCGGCAGAATGATATTTCAAGCGCGCTTATGGCAATTAATATAATACTGAAAATAGACCCTTCAAACGAGTTTGCGCTGAAATATCTAAGGGATCTAAAACCCATGATAGATGAAGAGTGCAGCAGACATTATAAAGAAGGCATGGATTGTTATGCGATTGACAAATTGAGGGAAGCACAGGTGAAATTTGAACTGTGTCTTAATCTGGATCCGAACCATATGTCCGCAAAAAGCAGGCTGGATGAAATCAAAGAAAGGTTAGAAGAGCCGGGCGCCTGATCTTACCGATGAAAAAAAACATTATTTTTAATCTGGCGGCCGTTGTGCTTGTGTTTCTGTCGGCGGCGGCATCATTTTCTCTGCTTGAGCAATTGGGGGAGTTTTCCATCAGTTCAAACATAGAACTTATGTTCTTCCTGGGATTTGCGGGATATCTGGTTGTGCATATAGTTTTTTATAAGCCTGTTTTTGTACATGTAATGGCGCATGAACTTACTCACATACTCTGGGCAATGCTCTTCGGGGGCAGGGCGAAAAAACTTGAGATCAGCGGCAAAGGCGGGAAAGTTCTTATAAACAGGTCAAATTTTCTTATATCGCTTGCGCCTTATTTTTTTCCTCTTTATACGGTTTTTTTTATGATCATATTTCTTATAGCAAAGGTGCAGTATCATCCTTATATCGCTTTTTTTATCGGGGCCAGTTTTTCATTTCATATAGCGCTTACGCTGTATTCAATGAGAACAGACCAAAGTGATTTTGTGGAGGACAGCAGCCTGTTTTTTTCGCTGCTGTTTATTTATTTTATGAACGTTCTGGTGATTGCGCTGCTGTTTTCGGTCATATCACCCGATAAGTTTACTGCGCGTGATTTTGCGGTAAATGTGTCCGCAAATTTGTGGGACATAATGAAATTTATGGGGAACGCTGTTAATGAAATGCTGAAATAAAATAACGCCTGCATTCTGCCTCAATATACAGTTTTGTATCCGCGGTTATAAAATTACCATCTCAGCTGCTGCTGCTGCATTTTCCGGAAATCTTCGGTTATCTTTTTTATATATTCTTTTGCTTCGGCATTATCGGGCTGAAGCCGGAGCAGCTCCCTCCAGACATTCAGGGATTCTTCGAATCTGCCCTGCGTGTAAAGCAAAACCGCCCGGTTGTAAAGAGAGGTTTTTTTCTGTTCTTTTTCGGTTTTTTTGCGGGTTTTTACATCTTCTTTTTTCTTTATACGCGACTGTGCTTTTTCTATGTATCCGTAAACCTGCCGCTGCATGGGGGATTCTTTTATTACTTTGCCCCATGCGTCTATTGCTTTATCAAATTCCCCCGATGTGTAATGTTCAAGGCCTTTTTCGAAGTGTGTTCTGATTTTTTCCCTGTTTCTTTTTTCCGCCGCAAGGTTATTTTCCCCGAGTTTTTTAAGTATCCCCTGAGCCTCGCGGAACCGGGTCCATGCCTGTTTATTGCCGGGGTCCATATCAAGGATATTTTTCAGTTTTACAAGAGCGTCTATGTAAAACTCACCGGCCATCAGTTCCTCTGCCTCTGAAAAAAGAATTTTAAGTTCTTTATTTTTTCTGAGTTTTTCAAGTTCTGCCTGTTTTTTCAGGAACCAGGAACCGCCGGGATCCCAGGCAAGTGCTTTATCCAGAGTTTCAAGCGCTTCCTTGTATTTTCTGTCTGATTCCAGAGCAAGAATATCTTTCTTGAAATTTCCGAGGGTTTCGTCTTTTATTTCTGTTATCAGCCGGTTCTTGATTTTTTCTTTTTCTGTACGCAGTTTTGATTCCAGGGCCCTTATGTTATCGCCGAAACGATATGATATTGAAAAACGATGCAGGAAATCAAAGGGCTTCCGGACAAAGGCATAATTTATCTCACCGTGGGAGAATCTTATGCTGAGACCGCCGGAAAAGCCGCCGCTTCCCGCTCCCCCTCTTACTGAATAGTTTTCAAGGAAAGTATATTCGGCTCCCGCGCTTAAGTTATAGTTTTCTGAAAATTCATTCTTTGAAGCATTCACGGAAACGCGGATGTCATCTTTTATGTTTTCAAACAGGGTGAAATTACAGCCTAAAGCCAGGCTGTAATAAAAAGGAATCTTATCCGACGCGCCGCTTTCGTAGATGAATTCGGGTTTTATTATGTTTTTAAGAAAGAGTGAAATATGAATATTATAAGGGGCATTGTAAATTATTCCGGTATCAGCGCCGTATGCCGATGTATTGCTGTTATAAATAATCCGGTTTAAGTATTTAAGATTCACGCCGAACCTTATAAAATCCACCGGCTGTATTCCGTAAGAAAGCATAATTGTCCGGGAAGAGTCGCTGAAAATTCCTGTTGTGGAATTATATTCATCTATTTCTTCTATATCGCCGGAGTTTGCGATAACCGCCGAAACGGCAAAGGTTCCCTTATCCATGATCGGATGGGCATATGCGAGGGCGCTCAGCGAACCGCCTTCAAAAAGGCTGTGGTACAGGAGCCGGAACTCGCTGCGCGGTGTTTTTCCCAGTCCCGCGGGATTTGTGAATACGGAAAAAGAATCTGAAATAAAAGGAACAAAGCTGTTATGCGTCCCCGCGTTTTTTATGCTTATGTCGTTTAGAAAATCGGCTGCATCCGCATTCAGGGGAGCCATAAATACGGCCCAGATGCAGATGACCAGGTAAAATCTTTTATTCATTATTCGCCTCGTTTATTTAATAAAAGTAATTTTTCTTACTGAATCAGACGTTTCTGTTTTAATTCTTATCAGATATGTACCCGCGGTTAAGTACCGGCCGTTTTCGTCTCTGCCGTCCCAGCTGTCGTTTTCGTGGGCGCCTGCCTGTCTGTACTCATCCTTTATTATTGTCCGCAGCCGGTTGCCCATGATATCAAATACTTCTATGGTTGTTTTGCCGGGAGTATCCAGATAATAAGCGATGGATGCGGACGATCCCCGCATAAACGGATTGGGATATGTTCTGAAATTAAGGCCGCCGGCGCTTCCCTTTATATGACCGGTGCCGGACAGCATGGGAAACGAGTATCCTGCATCAGGAACCGCAAAAACCTGTCTTAAGGGGTCATTTGATTCATATGCATCTATGTGGGCGGATGATTGCAGGGAAAATACAACGGCATCCGCGGAAGTATCGTCTTTTATATCCGCATACAGGGAAACGGCGGTGCTGCCCGAAGTGGGAATGGTGACATCTTCGGGAAACGCGATATAAAGCTGCGTGTCTGCCGCGGCAGGGTGAAAGGATTCGCCTGAAGCGGATACGCTTTTTATTGACGATGCGGCGGTGTCAAAATTAATTTCCATGGAGTTTTGGTCCAGTGCCGTAAGCGTTATGCCCCTTGCAAGCAGGCTGTTTTCATCGCCAAAAGCAAGCGGGGACGACAGTATAATATCCATTATGTGTATGTCTGAAGAGCCTTTATAAATGTTTGAAGGTATTTTTCCGTCGCCGGCGACTCTGAAGGTGCTGGATAAAAGCGCCAGTTTGGAGACGAACGGCGAGTCTGTTGTAATAGTTACCTGTACGGGTGCGAAAGAATTAACGTCCCTTGCAGGCATATCATCCGGTCCCGAAACAGAGACTTTGAAGTTGTTATAGGCGGTTGAAGCATTTATATCCGCGCGTACAACAACCGCTGCCGTTGATCCGGCGGCAACGTGTATTGTGTTTAAAAGCGGGAAGAATATGGCGCCGCCTGAATTTTCCAGCGAAGATGAATCTTTTGAAGCGTAAATTACCGCACCGGACGGATCAGTGATTGATACTTTTGAGAAAAGCTGGCCGGGGACAACCGGGTCCCCGTTGTCGTCTGATAAATTAATAGTGATTTGATGAAATTCAACTGATGCGGTATCCGCATCCCCGGGATTCTCAAAAACAGCAGACAGCAGCTCAACGTTCTGCTGTCCTTTGTTTATTGTCTGCGGAAGGGAGTCGGAAATCTGTGCGGATGCCTCAACTGCCTGTTTTTTCAGGGTGGAAAAATTTGAGACCATTTCAAAACCTGTCGGGTCCGCAGGCGATGACTGAACCGTTGTTTTTTCGTATGTATAATAATCAAAAGCTGAAATTGATTCGTGGTTTTCAAGGGATATTATGAAGTTTGCGCCTGCTGATGCTGTGTTTTCCGTCATTTCAAGAATAATATTTGCCGTTGTGGTTGTTCCCGAAGGTATATTTACAAGGGAAAGAGGTATTTCCATCGGCCGCGGTGATGACGGCAGAGACGCAGAATCCAATTGGCCGTAGATTGTTCCTGTGTTTTTGTCCTGGATTTTTATGGAATTTATTATTGAAGACGGGGAAAGTGTGTTTCCAAATGGATCGTAAGACTTGGCTGTCAGCGTAATGGCATCCATTATAACGGATGCCGCGCCTTCGCCCGAGGCGTTGAAAAAACTCAGATTCATAGGTATTATGTTCTGCTGGCCTGTTGAAACAAACGTCTGCATTCCTCCGCCTGTATGAGAAACCTCGAGTAATTCAGCGGGTTTAACCTCTGTGACGAGCATTACCGGAGGATTTGACGGCTGTCCGGAAATATTGATCGAGGCGCCTGAATTAAAGGTTATTTCATCCGCCTGGAATTCAGCGGATCCGGGCGAGGGTGATTCCGGAATGTCAATGGTTATCCATATGCCCGATCCGTTTTCAACGGGCAGGCTGAAGCTATTGTCGTGCCACCAGTTGCTGTAATCTGCGTCAACGGGCAGGTGTGTTACATATTGTGCGGTTGCCGCATTAAATTCCTGCCGGTCAGCGGGATAATACCATAATTTTACGCTGTTTGTTTTTATGGAATCCGGCTCTGTTGCCGCGCCGATATACCAGCTGTCCTTGAAGTTCCCGACACTTATTGATGTGATTGTATCGCCCTGTGAATCGGTTTCTATTGATGCGTGAAAAACAGGATTGTCCGTTGTGGTTGCCTGCAGATAGTTGCCGTTTGAACCCACTTCCATAACCTGCATTGAAAGAGCATCCGCGAAGATGAATGAAGCCGCGGAAAATAAAAATAATACCGAAAAAAGAAGTTTTTTGATATTCATTTATTCTCCTTAAAATAATCAATATAAGTTCTTATATTTTATTTTAAAGGTTTTTCTGTGAAAGTAAAGGGGAAATATGATAAACTTAATTTATAAATTAAAATGGAAAGGTAGTAATGATGAAA
>CAYTNY010000068.1:0-11871 GCA_964439215.1 uncultured Spirochaetia bacterium | reverse complement strand
CTTTAGGGCGCGCAGTTTTTAAAAGAATTAACTGCCGCAGGCATACTGCAAGATTAAAACCCGTGAGCCCGTTTAAAATGTATTCGCGTTCCGGGAGGGCACATGGGCCCTCCCCTACAAAAAACGGCTGTTGCACGCATCTCCTGTTTGGGCATTGAAGTATATTCTTAAGTGTTCAGCCGCTGCTTAACCCTCTCTATAAAATCCCCCTGGTGGAGGGCATACTAATTCCCTCTCCTTAGGTGATATTTTTGTTGCTGACATGGGTAACAGCCGCATGCTTAAATTTGATTCAAACGGCATCCCGCTGAGTGCATGGGCCGGCGTATCATGCACAGAATCAGGCAGCGGAAACGGACAATTCAATTTTTCTACAGATGTTGCCGTAGATGAAATAAATAACTTTGTTTATGTTACGGATACAGGAAATAACCGAGTTCAGAATTTTGACACTTCCGGAAACTATCTTTTAGAATAGGGCGGCTTTGTTCCCGTTTTGCCCGCATATATTCACTGGCCTCCCGACTGTACTCCCCGGGGGCTTGCCTTAGACAACGCCGGAAATATTCTCGTATGCGATACAGCAAATAACAGAATAGTCAAATACAGCTCCGGCGGGGGCCCAATACAAGAATGGGCCGCGGACTATGATCCATGGAGCATCACGGCCGGTGAAAACGGCTATATTTATGGCGTCGGATTTGGCGGGCCCATAGTAAAGTATTCTCAGAATTAAACGCTATCTCTCCACAAGCTCCACACGGCGGTTCTTTGCCCTGCCTTCAGGGGTTCTGTTTGACAAAACAGGAGACACGGGGCCGACGCCGACAGGATAAAGCCTGTCATTGTCAATATTATAATCCGTTGCCAGTTTTTTCACGACAGCTGCGGCGCGTGCCTTTGAAAGCTCCATATTGAAATCAAAAGAACCCGTATTATCCGTGTGCCCCGTTATATAAAGTTTCAGCCCGGGATTTTTTTTCAGCAGTTTTGCTGTTTCGCTGAAAGCGTCTTCAGACTCAGGTTTTACCTCTGCTTTTCCCCGGTCAAAATAGATGTCATAGACAGGAGCTGTGCCTGTTCTTTCAATTTCCCTTTCAAGCGCGTCCGCATCAGCCTTTATAAGCCCTATATCCATTGCTTTTTCCTCGATTATATCAACCTGCACTATCGGGAACTTCTGAAACCAGCCGAGAGCCGCACAGACAACGGCATATACATCACCCTGCGCTCTTTTCTGTTTAGCCGCAAGATAACGGTAATCAGCCCCTTTAAGCCTGGCGCTTAAATCCGCGCCGATTGTATCTTTCGGCGCGCGTGATGCGGCATCCGCAAAATCCCGCAGCCATTTACTTCCAAAATCCGATTTTGCGCCCTGCGTGATAAATGTAAAACCCGCTTGTTTAAGCGCTGACTCATAATTGCGGAAAATCTCCAAAGTTGATCTGCCCTTCGGCGCCCTGTACGTTATCTGTGTTACTTTGCCTTCAATATTCATAAATTCAAAAGACTCATCCCCTTCTTTTTTCCCTGCAAGCAGCCGGTATTCATCGTAATCCCGCTGTACATAATACATTATTTCTGATTCAGGATACCTTTCAATTATCGGATGGTCTGAACTCCCTTTTATATCCGCACTGATATACGAAGCCCAAAGCAAAACAAAAACAGCACCAAACATCATAAAAACCCGTTTTTTTACTGCCATTCTGAATCCCCCTTTCATTTTTATCTTTTTCCCGGATTAATAATTAATTTTAACATATATCACTAAATAAAAAAACACCCGTCAAGGATGCTTGCTTTTGGAATCTGACAAAACATATGTCATAGATACTCTGCGTTTCTCTAAATATGGCGCGCCATAAACCATGTACTCTTAATGATGCACGCCGTACCCGCGCGGCCTGTACGCCGCAGCTTCAGCGAAGGCGGAAGCAGGCAGTTTATGGCTGGCCGGGTAGGGCTCGAACCTACAACAACCGAGACCAAAACCCGGTGCTCTACCAATTGAACTACCGGCCAGCTTAAGATTATTATCACGGTCTTTATGCGGACATAAAAATACCCTCGGCATTCTCCGAAGGTATTTTTATAAAAAATTCTGACAGAATTTACTGAGCTCTGTCTTCGCTTTCAGGCATTGCTTCGTAAAACTTATTCAAAACAATTTTTTCGATCTGTCCGCGGGTCTCGTTATTTAAAGGATGTGCTATATCCTTAAACGTTCCGTCTGACAGTCGTCTGCTGGGCATTACAACGAACAGCCCGTTTTTGCCTTCAATAACTTTCAGCCCCCTTACAACAAATGCCTGATCAAAAGTGATGCTTGCATAAGCTTTCAGCCTCTGCTCTTCACTTTCAACCGCAGCTCTTGGGAAGATCTTTACTTCTGTGATGTTCATCATCTCCAGCTTCCCTCCTTCCTTTTTTAATTAAAATGATTGAGCTACGGCCGCAAAGCTTTTTGGATATTTTGCCCGCACGCCGTTAAAGCATATTTCCGCTTCTTTTTTTTCCTCAAATACGGCATATAGTGCCGATCCGCTGCCGCTCATTAGCGCGTCAATACAGTTAAAACCTTTAAGAAATTTTTTCAGCTCCGCAAGGCTCTTATATCTTTCAAAAACCGGTTTTTCAAATACATTATAAAGAATCTTCTTTTTACCCTGTAATTTTTCACTCTGCTGCATATACCTTAATACAAGTTTAGTATATGATGCTGGCATTGTCAACATCATTTCTTGATCCAGCCAGTTATAAGCTTTTTTGGTGCTTATTCTTACCCGGTTTTGCACCACGCAATACCAAAATCTTTTTTTTCGTTTTATGAAACTTATGTTCCCGCCTTTTCCCGTAACCAGAGCAGGCTTTGAATAAATAAAAAAAGGCACGTCAGAACCAAGCCGCCCCCCCAAAAAAGCGAGCTGTTTCCGGGAAAAACCCGTTTTAAACATTGTATTTAAGGATTTCAAAACAGCGGCGGCATTGCTGCTGCCCCCGCCCATTCCCGCACCGCACGGAATATGTTTATAAACCTTTACATTAATCCCCGCTTTTATTCCGGTTTCATCAAAAAAAAGTTTTATCGCTTTATAAATTATATTGTCTTTGGTTTTAACCCCTGTTTTTTTCAGCACATCATTGATTATTATTCTCTTTCCCGTACACGGTGCAATCTCAATAACATCAAAAAGTGATATTGGATCAAAAACAGACTCAATATAGTGATAACCGTCTTCAGGGTCCTTTCCGGTTACTCCAAGCGCAAGATTTATCTTTGCGGGCGAAAAAATTTTCATTTATCTGCTTTTTCTTTTTCTATATTTTTTATCTTCGCCTTAATTTCACCTGCATCGGAAACATCCGCTTTCAGGGCCCTGTTATAATATAAAACCGCTTTTTCAAAATCTTTAAGTTTCACATAAACATCACCCAAATGCTCAAAGATCACGGCATCTCCGTTTTCTTTTATCTCCTTAACTTTCGCGGCCGCTTTTTCAAGTTCTGCCGCGGCTTTCTTGTATTTTCCCTGTTTGTAATAAATCCATCCCAGACTGTCCATAAAATACCCATTGTCTTTATCATGCTCAAGAGCCGTGCGTACAAGTTTAAGGGCCTCATCCAGCTTCACTCCCTTTTCCGCGAAAGTATATCCTATATAATTATACGCCTCGGCGTTTTTGGGATTTAATTCTATAACACGCCGGAAAATATCCACCGCTTCGCTGTGTTTTTTAAGTTTATCGTAAACATAACCCAGGTTAAACAGCATCTTCTCCGAATCGGAAAACTTTTCAATTCCCTGTTCATATATTTCAGCCGCCTTTTCATATTCCTCAATATCAATATAAACAGCAGCCAGCAGCGAATAATACTCTTTTTTATCTTTGTTTTCCTCAAAAACACGCTCAAAGACATCGGTTTTCTCCCTTAATATGCCTTTTTTATTATAAATATTCCCCATATGATAATAAGCATTTATATGGCCCTTATCCAGTTCTATCGTCTGTTTGAAATTTTCAAGGGCTTTGTCTGTCCGCCCCAGTTCCTCGCGGCATAAACCCATATAATAAAAAAGAACCTCGTTATCATTCTGTACATCCGAAGCCTTTTCAAAATATCCAAGAGCCTTTTCATAGTTTTCGTTTTTCATTTTAATAACACCGAGCGAAAACAGCGCATCAGTGTTTTCGGGGTCAAGCGTCAGTATTTTTTTATATTGAGCTTCCGCTTTCTTATAAAGGCCGCCTCTGTAATAAGCCTCCGCGGAAAGCCGCAGTATATCAGTATCACCGGGATGCCGTTCAATATAATCATTAAACGCTTCACCTGCCTTTTCGGGTTTTCCGAGCACTTCATACATTTTTGACACCGCGTCATAGGACCGCAGATAATCCGGATCCGCTTTTATGGATTTTCTGAAATATTCCAGCGCCTTGTCCGTATCATTTTGTTCTCCGTATAACACGCCTATATTATAATATGACACCGGTGCATTTTCCGGGCTCAAAACAATATTTTTCATAAAATAACTTTCAGCTTCTTCATGATTTCCCCGGTTGGATTCAATAACCCCAAGATAAAAATAAACTTCAGGATTAACCGGATCCACCGATACCAGACGCTGAAAAAGTTCATACGCCTCTTCGTCCTCCTTATCCTGCAGTTTCATTATCCCCGCAGACAGCAGGATCCGGGCATTATAAGGGTCTTTTTCAAGACCCTCTTCAATTTTTTCTCCGGCGTGCCGCGGCATCCCTTTTTCCGCAAATATCTCAGCCGTATCATAATAAATTGCTCCCGGTTCATATGCGTATTCAGCGGCTGCGGCATAATATTCCAAAGCAATGTCCGTACGGTTTTCAAGCTCCGAAAGATACCCCATTGAATAATAAAGAAATGAAACAGCCTCCTGATACGGATTTTTAATTATTTCCGGCCTTTCAGGGGCGCCTCTTTTAGGAGTACTTGAACAGGCGGCAAATAAAATACAGGCTGTCAAAACCACAATTATATTTTTTTTCATAATCACTCTTCAAATTTTTTATCTGTAACCCTTAAACGTCTGCTGATTATCCTTATAAGGGCCTTAAGTATTTTTGCCGCTATTTTGGGGTCAGACTCCAGCATATCATTAAAACTGTTTTTTGTAATGACTATCATTCTGGAGTCCGAACCTGTCCTTCCTGTTGCCGCTCTGGGTTCGGAGTCTATAAGCGACATTTCACCCACAATTTCGCCCCGTCTTGCGGACGCGATGCAGACTTCCCCTTCTTTGCCCTTTTTGCATATATCAACACTGCCTTCAATAATTATATACAGAACTTCTCCGGGCATTCCCTCCACAAAAAGAGTGGCGCCTTTCTTATAGTCTTTAAGAAACGCTTTTTTTGACACAATATCAAGCTCTTCATCGCTCATATCTCTGAAAAGCACTGTTTCTTTAAGTATTTCATACGGAACAGGTTCGGGCATTTTCTTCCTCCATTTTTATATTTCTATTTCCCAGCCTTCTCTGATCATAAAAGCATTTGCGTGCTTTGCCTGGGCCATTGCCTGTATTTCATCAAGCTTTGCGTCCGTATGCTCCGGCGCATGATGGCACATATGAAGTTCCTTTGCTTCCGCAAGCTGCGCTATCTTTATGCCTTCCTCGTACGTGGAATGCCCCCATCCCACATATTTCGGATACTCTTCCGGTGTAAAATGCGCGTCATAAAATAAAACATCCGCGGCTTTTGCATGCTCTATAAGTTTATTATCCGGTACAGAAAAATGCTCATAATCAGTGGCTATCACACAGACACTGTTCCCCGCCTCCACGCGGTATGACAGACATCCCGCGGGATGGTTTATTTTAAGAGGCTTAATCTTAAAAGGGCCTATATTAATTTCATTGCCTTCAAATACTTCGGTAAAAGTTATCTTTGACTGCATTCCGCTTAATTCCACAGGAAAATTTATAAACTGCTGCTGTTTTTTCATAACATCCCGGACGCTCATATTATACTTGGTCTCGCCGTACAGATTTATCTCGTTGCCCTTTATAAAAGCAGGTATAAAATAGGGAAAACCCATTATATGATCCCAGTGATAATGTGTAAAAAGAATATTGATTTTATGCCCTGACGGCCCTTTAGCGCTCAAAAGATCTTTGGCAAGCTTTCTTATTCCCGTCCCCGCGTCAATAACAAGCGTTGTATTGGCCTCTTCAAGCACAACGCATGTTGTATTTCCGCCGTATTCCACAAATTCCCGCCCTGTCACGGGGATGGATCCTCTGACACCGTAATATTTGATTTTCATGCAATACTCTCCATTGATATTTTCTCAGACAGTGCATTATTTTATAAACTGCCTTAAATTATAAAGATTCATCCTGTATTTATCAAGTCAAATCTTTCTTTATATCTGTTATTTATATTATCATTCAGTATTGCCTTTTGTATGTGACTCAACTCACATTCTTCCCGGACTGTTTCAAAAGCCGCTTTATCCGCCTGCTCCATTATATCCCTGTCTCTCATAATATCCGCAATCCTGAATTCAGGCAGTCCGTGCTGCCTCACACCCATAAATTCACCGGGCCCTCTTATTTTCAGGTCCTCCTCCGATATCTTAAAGCCATCGTTTGTTGCCGCCATTATCTTCAGGCGTTTGATTCCGTCTTCTGTTCCCGCCCGTCCTACAAGTATGCAGTACGACTGTCTTCCGCCTCTGCCCACACGGCCCCTTAACTGATGAAGCTGAGAGAGCCCGAATCTTTCAGCGTGTTCAATAACCATAACAGAAGCTTCCGGAACATCAACTCCGACCTCTATTACTGTTGTGGACACCAGTATATGCGTTTTACCGTTCTTGAAAGACTCCATAACCTTTTCTTTCTCGTCTTTTTTCATTCTGCCGTGAAGCAATTCAACATTATATCCCGAAAACCTCGCGCTCCATTCCTTTGCCATTTCCATTGCGGATTTAAGGTCTATTTTCTCCGAATCTTCAACAAGCGGATAAACCGCATAGACTCTGTCCCCCTGTCTGAGTCTCTGCTCAACAAAAAAATAAAGATCGTTTTTTTGGCGGCTGTTAAATACCACTGTTTTCACCGGTTTTCTGCCCGGAGGCAGTTCATCAATAACAGAAATATCCGTATCTCCGTAAACTGTCATGGAAAGGGTCCTGGGAATCGGCGTTGCCGTCATTATAAGAATATGAGGTTCTTTTTGTGCTTTTGAAATTAATTTCGCCCTCTGCCTGACCCCGAACTTATGCTGCTCATCTATTACAGCAAGCCCCAGGTCCGCAAACACAACATCATCCTGCAGGACAGCATGCGTTCCTATCAGTATATCGATCTCATTATTTTTAAGCCGTTCAAGTATATTCATCCTCTGCTTTTTCCGGGTTCCGCCTAAAAGTATTTCCGCTCTCACTCCCGTATCGCGTATGAGTTCCGATATACCCGCAAAATGCTGATTTGCCAGTATCTCCGTAGGAGCCATTATAACAGACTGGCAGCCGCTGTCCTTCGCAATAACACATGATACCAGCGCTACAACCGTCTTGCCCGATCCCACGTCCCCCTGCAAAAGCCGGTTCATGGGCTTCCCCGAAACAAGATCTTCCTTGATCCTCTTTATAACCTTCTTCTGGGCGCCTGTAAGCTTAAACGGTATTCTATCCCTCAGCCGCACTTTGCACTCTCCGTTCACATCAAAAACAATGCCCTGTTTTTCCTTTTGCCGCTTTTTTTTCAGGGCAAACGCAAGACGCAGAACATAAAACTCATCAAAAACAAGCCTCTTCCGGGCCGCATTCAGCATCTTCATATTTTCCGGAAAATGTATGTTAAAAAGGGCTTCTTTAAGGCCGATAAGTCCGTGCTTTTCGGCGACCGCAGGCGGCATAAATTCCGTTATATATTCAAGGCAGCTGTCAAGCGCATGTTTTGTTATCTTTCTGAACTGTTTCTGATTTAAATTCCCGGTAAGAGAATAAATAGGAACGATCCTGTTTACATTTATCGCTTCATCCTCTTGTGACACAGCTTCATATTCAGGATTGGGTATCTGAAAATTATTCCTGAACATTTCCACTTTACCGTGAAATATTACAGTCCCGCCTCTTTTTAAGTTTTTTTCTATATACGGCTGATTGTACCATACACCGGTTATAAAACCCGATTCATCCTTTATAACAACCGTTGTTACGGAGAGTCTGTATCTTATTTTTTTTGTTCCCGCACCGATGACAACGCCTTTTACAGTAGCAGGCTCTCCGGGAATAACCGACGCTATTTTTCTTATTTCGGACCTGTCAACCCAGTCGCGCGGCGCGTAATAAATAAGGTCCATTGCGGTTTTTATTCCGAGCTTTTCCAGAAGAGAGGCTCTGTGCGGGCCAACGCCTTTTAAAAACTGAACTTCTTTATTTATCTGTTCATTCATCAGTTATCAAACAGCATATTATAATTCGGCGCCGTGCTTGAGGGTTTATTGAATTTCTGCCCCGGCATTGCGCGTATAAAAACAGAGAAATTTATGTCTTCTATGCCGTCCTTTCTTTTTATCCAGGAAACATCAGCCTCCCAGCAGTGAACATACCATTTCACCGAATAACTGTGCGTGTCAAGCTCCTTTGTCATCAGGTCATATGTCCTGCTTATAGAAAACCAGAATTCTTCAGTCAATGCAAAATTCATCATCATATCAAACTTCATATTGTCAGAAACCGGATTTTCAGTCTGACATCCGCTGCCGTCAATAAGATTGTTTACAAATGATGCCCCTGCCGCAACCGACCACTGCTGCATTTTTTCATCATTTAAATAAACACGGGTATTTAAATTCTTTATGGAATTCGCATACATATTGTATCCGCCCGATACGTTCAGCCTAAACATCCCCCAGTTTCCCGAGCCTGTTGCGGCTATATTGCTGAACCTCTCAAGGTCGCTTCTATGTTTTAATTCTTCCCTGTCCAAAAGCATATTATAAGCCGTATTTACATTTATATTAAAACTTCCCAGCCCCGCATAGGCTCTTATTCCGATGGTATTTGATGTTATTCCCGTGTATTTCATGTTTGCATTATCATTCATCTGTTTTGCCATGCTGTGGGTAAGAGTGAGATTCATATAACCCGGTACAATATTTATCCTTAACGTTTCGCTTATATTCGCCGAAAGCAGCCAGTCCCCCGGAAACGTATCATGTTTTTCTTTATATTCCCAGTTCCCGGACATACCGCCTCTTCCTGTAAGCGACATTATTCCAACCGCCGGCACGGTATAGGTAAGTTTGCTTTCAAATTTCCCGGTATTAAAATAATAATCCCCTTTCTCTTCATCCGGCGTATTCATTGTATTCATATACTGCCTGTTCAGGGAAAACCTGTGGTCATAATAAACCCTGTTCAAAAGATTGATCTGGTTCATTATATAGGAAAATTCCGGCAGCTTTCTTGATGTGGTCCTGTATACAGGTTCATAAACCGTATCACCGTATTCATCCGCTCCGGCAGCGGTATATGTCAGATTCTGAATATCAGAAACCGAAAGAGTAAAAGAATGATTGTTAAAACTTTTTGAATAATACGCATACGCATCTGTTCTGTCCATGTTTACGGGGCTGGAAATAAAGTCTTTTTCAAGCGCTCCGTCGCTGGCCGTGCTTATTCTCGCAATAGCTTTTGAACGCGCATCAAAAACATGATCATGCTGCCACAGCATTGACCAGCGGTCATTTACGCGGTCCCAGCGGTCAAAATGATACAGTAAATTCATCCTCCCCAGAGAATTCCGCGCAAAACCATAATGAAGGTCCAGCGGAAATGAATTTCCGGTTTTCTCAATATAATTATACCGGAAAGTTCCATAATTATATTTATTCCAGTATATATTCTGAGCCGCGCTGATCTGCCATCCCGTGGTATCATTATGGGATATTTTAAGATCAAACGGCGCTCTGTCGCCTTTCATTGACTGCATGTAATAAGGAAAATAAGCTACCGGAAGTTTCCCGAGATAGACTGTTGTATGCCAGGCTTCTATTCTTTCATCATCATACAGATATATCATTGACGCTTCCATTTTATAGTGTGGTTTTTCTTTGTTGCAGGTTGTAAACACCGGCGCCTCAAGCTCCAGTCTGCCGCCTTCTTTTTTAAGCTTTTTCCCTTTGCATATCCAGGGCGGCATTATAACATCAGCCTGTTTTGTATAAGCATTATTTGTCTTGAAATTATAGTATATTCTGTCGGTATATATTCTGCCGGGGCCGCTCAGCATAAGAACATTGCCGTCTGCCGCAACATCGCCGTTTTCCGGATTTATGTATATATTATCGGCAAAAATAACCGCTTCATCATGCCGGAGTATGACATTCCCGCTGCCGAATATTTCGGAGGTTTCATCCCCGTAAGAAAGATTATCCGCGGTTATAAACATAGGGAGAGATGTATTCACGCGTGAATCAGGCTGTGCTTCAGAGGCTATCCCGGCATCGGTTTTTTTTTGAAAATCACGCATAACATCAAAAGAATATAACGCATCCGCAGACAGAAAAAGAACCCACACCGACACAGTGCAGAAAAAAATTATCCCTTGTACGTTTCTGTGTTTTTTTTTAGTTTCATACACCTTACCAAAGCGGATAATCTCCGCATAACATTTTTATTTTAAACGATGCATTCTTCCGTTGAAATATCAAAAAAGTGGCACTTGTTCATATCAAACGTAAGCTCTACTTCCTGATTTACTGACATATCGGTATCAATAGCCATCTTTGCGATAAACGGCGTCTTGCCTGTTGTCAGATATATCATATTTTCGGCTCCCAGCATTTCAACAACTTCCACGGTTGCGGCCACCGTATTATCCGGGTTTGCGTTCGGAGCAATAATTTTATCATATATATCCTCAGGCCTTATTCCCAGTATTATATCTTCGCCTATTTTGCTTTTCAGTTTTTCATGCATTCTATCGGGAACTTTCACTTCAAAGTTTTCCTCATTAAAAAAGAGGCCGCCTTTTTTCTCTTCCAGTATGCCCTCCATGAAATTCATTGACGGGCTGCCTATAAAACCTGCCACAAATTTGTTTACAGGGCTGTTATAAAGTGTTTTAGGATCGGATATCTGATGAATCTCCGCGTTTTTCATTACAACAATCTTCTCTCCCATTGTCATAGCCTCAATCTGATCGTGAGTAACATATATCATTGTGGCCTGAAGCCTGGTATGAAGTTTGGAAAGTTCGGCCCTCATCTGAACCCTGAGTTTTGCGTCAAGGTTGGACAGCGGTTCGTCAAATAAAAATACTTTTGGTTTTCTTACTATTGCCCTTCCGAGCGCGACTCTCTGCCGTTCGCCGCCTGAAAGCTGTTTCGGTTTTCTTTCCAGAAGATGTTCTATGCTTAATATATCCGCTGCTTCGTCAACTCTCTGTTTAATCTCCGCCTTTGGATGTTTGCGCAGTTTAAGTCCGAATGCCATATTGTCATAAACAGTCATATGAGGATAAAGCGCATAATTCTGAAAAACCATGGCAATATCACGGTCCTTCGGCGGTATGTCGTTTACAAGTTTATCATCTATAAACAACTCTCCCGCTGTTATTTCCTCAAGTCCGGCTATCATTCTGAGGGTTGTTGTTTTTCCGCAGCCCGAAGGCCCTACAAGGACCAAAAATTCTTTATCTTCACATACAATATCAGCTTTTTTTACGGCAACCACTTCATCATATTTTTTCTGAATGTTTTTCAATACAACTCTGGCCATAACATACCTCCGGTCGGTTTTGTAAAAAATTTAACAAGTTTATTGATATTACCACATTTATATTTCACTGTCAAATAAGAGTTTCTAAAAAAA
>CAYTNY010000067.1:0-12183 GCA_964439215.1 uncultured Spirochaetia bacterium | reverse complement strand
AAATAAATTGCAACACCTGAAACATCCGGAACTATATCAAAACACAGTTCATTTCCTGTTTAATCATCAAATTATACCATACCGTGTTCAGCCGCTGCTTAACCCCCTCCAAGAGTATGTAACAGGCCGAAAGACTGCCTGTAACATACTCTATCCTCCCCCATAGAGGTGGAGGGTATACTAATTTAATTCCCTCTACCTCGAGAAGCAAAGGATGAATGCTTCCATGCTTTGCCGGTATTTACTATAAATATAATCGTAAAAATACCGAAAAAAAGTCAGAGAGAAAGCGGTACCCTGTAGAAAATATAAATAACTGTATGAATTAAGTGTTCCGGTATGTGCAAAAAAAAAGACTTTGATTCTATGAAGTGTTGCAATAAAACCTGCAATCCGGAAGTCTCACGGAATACAGCATAAAATATTGCGGTTAGACTTCTTATGCCCGTATATTTTCGTGTTCGTATATCCGCAGGATTATACTCCTGTTTTAGAACCCTGAAGCTTTCTTCGCATTTTCATCTCATTAAATATATTTCAAGTATTTCTTTACCGCTTTTCTCGGCATAAGACATAAGAACCATCTTTTGAACCTTCCCGGTCTATCATAATTTCATTTACTTCGTCTGTTTTTCAGGCCGGCGTTTAACCCCCGGATTTTAAGGCTATCCGGCGGCTTTTTTTTCTGTCTTCCGGATGCATTTCCTCCCGCCCTCTTTTATAAAGCATACGCCCCCGCTTCCGGTCTCCGGCGTATTTTTAATACAAATACGGCAGAACAACAAAGAAACCCGCCGCCATTAACACAGCTGCCGCGGCCGCGGGAAGGATCTTTTCAATAATAAATTCAAAACGCCCCGAAACAAGCGACTCTGCTTTCTCCCTTAAATGCCAGACACCCGAAGCGATCACGACTTGTGTAACGGCCATCCCCGACGCAAAAGCCAGAATAAAAAGATAACCCTCCGCGATCAGCCCGAAACCAAATGCAAATATAAGAATAACGGACGTTGAGGGGCACGGCACCAGCCCGATTACAAGAGCCAGCAAAACAGGATTAATGTCTTTTTTATTTTTCAATTCCGCTGCCGCGCGGCTGTCTTGTTTTTTTCCGGAAGAAAAGAGGCTCCAAAGCATATATATACCTATTAAAAGAAGCAGAATGCCCGCAGCAAGCATCATTGTATTTCTCACCGCCGCGGTATCCGTAAATACAATGCCTTTCAGAAAAAAATAACCCGCGGAAACTATTATAACCGCCGACAAAGCATGAAAAAGCGCCGAAAGAACCGATACAAGAACAACCTTTGAGTATATTTTCTTTGATGATACAACCCAGGCAGATATGACTGTTTTTCCGTGTCCGGGCCCCAGTGCGTGAAGCAGGCCGTAAACGAAAAGAAGCAGGGCGGCCATTCCGCCGGCCGCATAGCTTTTGTTTTCTTTATAATATTCTATTTTCTTTGAAACTTCCCTGTTGAGTTTTGCCTGCATTATCACGATTTTTTTAAAAAAATCATTCTCCACAATACTTCCTGAGCTTTTCTTCTCCGTTTTTTCAATAAATGGATTTGAAGCCTGCAGAGAAACCGCACCCAATACCACGCCGGTCCAGACAGCAATAATAATCATTTTTTTTGACATAAAATTCAAAACACCGCTTCAAGAATATTTGCGTAAGGGCGTTCTTTTGTATTTACTGTGATTTCAGCTTCGCCGCCCCCGCTTTCCCGGGCACTGATGTTCCACTGTTCAAAATCAAAGGCAGTATATATCTCATCATCCTCAAAATAAACAGAGACTTTTGACTCAACCGTTTTCTCAAGGGGGACCGTAAATTCATATATAAGATTGCCCTCTTCAGAAACACGAATCTCAAGATCCCGCGGCTTGATTTCCATATTTTCGCCGCCGTCAATGCTTATAAATGTATAGTAGCCGTACTGCGACAGCGCCGGAAAAATCTCTTCTTTGATTTTATTAACTTTTTTTTCATCGAAAGGCTTGCCTTCTCCTCCGCCCAGGTGTTCTATCATTGCGGAGCTGGTCATCCTGTCAAATATCCACGTTATTTCCGCCTTTTCAACAAAATTCTTTTTAACAATCAAAGTTACCTGCGGCTCAATAAAAACGTGGGGATGCGAAAAAACACAGCCCGCAAAAAACAGAAAACTTATTATAAAAACAGCTTTTTTAACCATATACTCCTGCCTTTCTTAAGAAATAATCTCTTATTCATAAAACATATTAACACACACGTTCATAAAACATATTAGCACATACGCTATTAGATATAAATATAATTATAACAGGGAGTGGGAACCTGTGGTTTGTGGTTTGTGAAAATCTTGAGTTTTGAGCTTTGAGTTTTGGGAAGAACGAAAGACAGGGAAGAACGGAAGACAGGGAAAAACGGAAGACAGGGAAAAACGGAAACATTAAAAATCAAATTCCAAGTTTCAAGTTTTACAAAAAAAATCCTGGTTCAAGAGCTTAAAGTGAAGGCAAAACCCGGAGGATGCAAGAAAAGCATAGGTTCATCAGACAGCTCCGAATTGGGAGTTCCTTCTCCCCCTGTGGGAGAAGGATAGGAAGAGGGGAAATGCAGCGGCTGTACCTGCGGCATTTGGCGGATTAATAGTTCAAAGTTCAATAGTTCAAGGTTCAAAAGGACAGTTCCAAGTTCCAAGGACAGGGGTGGGTTTGCGGGCTTGACGTTGAAAACAAAATCCCCCCTACCCCCCTTTCACAGAAAGGGGGTAAAAAAAATCCAACACCGCAAACCTTAAACGCAAGGTTTTTAACATAGAACCTGGAACTTGGAACTTTTTTTGTCCTTTTGAACTTTGAACTGTCTTTTCTTTGAACTTTGAACTATCATTTCCCAAAACTCAAAACTCACGGTGTTAGGTTTCCCCATTCCCTATTCCCTTGTTCTCCGGTTTTAAAACGTAAGACTTATTTTAATTTGACTTACTTTTTTATAATTGGTATACTCTTTAAAAAGGAGGTGTTTTTATGTACAAAGTGACGATGACAAGTAAAGGACAGATAATAATACCCTCGCGCATAAGAAAAAGACTCAACCTGAAAAAAGGCACAAAACTGAATATGGAAGATGACGGGGTCAATATTATAATAAAGCCGGAAACCGGAGATTATATAAAATCACTTGAGGGCGCATTCGGCAGGGGCGGAAAAATCACCGATTATCTTCTTGAAGAGCACAGGATACAGAGGCTCAAAGAGGACAAAAAATGGAAAAGATAGTATTTGACGCAAATGCCCTTTTATCATACCTGTACGCGGAAAAGAACTACAAAAAAATCAGGCAGCTGCTTTTAAAATTCCAGAAAAACAGAACCGAAATGTTTATAAGCACCGTGAATTTCGGTGAAATGCACTATTCTGTTTTGAGAAATTCAGGGAAAGAAAAAGCAGCGGCCCTCAAAACCATCCTTGAAAGCATCCCCATAGAAATAGTTCCTGTCTATACCCGGGATTCCGAAGAAGCAGCAGAAATCAAGGCATATAAAAGAATGTCTTACGCTGACTGTTACGCCGCGGCTCTGGCCCAAAGACTCGCCGCCCCCATAATAACCGGCGACCCTGAGTTTAAAGAGGTAGAGAAAGAGATTCGGATTATATGGGTGTAGGGGGAAAGAAATAAAAAATAAGTTTTGAGAATAACAGTTCAAAGTTCAAAGATAAGGCAGTTCAATGTTCAAAAAACAGGTTTTAAAAAAACAATTCAAAAACAGAAAAATAAAATTTCATCAGTAAGTCTTAGTTTTGTTTTGTTTTAACTTTGAACCTTGAACTCTTGAACTTTGAACCACTATCTCTCCACCACTATCTTCCCCTGCTTTTGAGCTGCTCTGGAAGCCTGAAGACAGAATGATTCAAACTTTGCGGTTAAAAGCTGGGGATAAGGATTCCCGTCAACTTCAACCGTTAAAAAAGGTATTTTATCCCCTATTTTAAAAATCTCGGATTTATACGTATCATTTGCCTGCTTATACGCTTCCTGCTTATCCGCAACATCCAGATAATTTGACGCTACTGCTTCGGTAAATCTTGTTATCATGCATCCAAAGGGCCCTATATTTATAAAGCCCGCGTATTTATCAAGGCCCTCCTTGAGTATTTTACCCGTGCTCAGCCCGGGCTCGCCGGTGAGCCTGTGTGATATAAGATGTTCGGAATATTTGTCAAACTCAGAGACATCAATAACCTCCGGGTCATACAACCCGGACTTAACAAGTATTTTCTTTACTTTTCTCTCTATTCTCAGCTGAACAGCATCGGATATGTAGAATTCTATCCAGTCTTTAAGTTTATGGTCCGGCTTCCATACTCCTTTTTTTATAAGATAATTATTGTAAAAGAACCACTCATGCAGGGACGCGTGCCTGGGAATTATGCCTTTCTTCGCGAGCATTTTGGAAATATTGTTGTTTGCCCAGCTGTCCCGCCTTACAAAAATCTCTCCGTTTATCACAACCTGCGGCGCTTTTTCAAAAGGTATCTTAAGCCTGAACTGTTTCAGTTTCAAAGCCGTTTCCTCAAGTTCTTTATACAGGTCCTTATTAAGTTTTCCCGCGCATATGTCCATAAGCCTGTCATACTGTTCGTTAAACACCTTCATTGCGGCATCAACATCTTCGGCAATCGTATATATGGCATTCCTTATATCATCCATAACGTCAGAAACAACTATGGCTTTCCATGCGGTTATTGAAAACTCGGAGCCGAGCCCCGCATATCCGACTTCACCGGCAAAATAATAAGGCGCCATGTTCCGTATTTTCTTTTCTTTTATAATCATTTCCGATGTTATAAAATACTGTCCGAGCCGGCAGTAGCCGTGCGCCTTGGGCATAAAAATAGCAAGGCGGTCGCCTTCCTGCTTATGCCTGTTGATATACCTGAACATAGAACCCAGTATTACCACCAGAGGTATGCATTCTTTGCCTGTTAAAACAGCTCTGCCTTCCCGCCTGACTTCGTCATCGGCAATATCCATCGCAATTGCGTTAATTCCGACTTTCTGCAGAGCAGCCGCAAGCGCCTTTGTTCCCAGATCACCCATGGACGGAAGCAGAACTTTCACGGATTTATCCCGGAAAGAAACTTTTGTCCCGTCGGAATCAATATAATAAAGTTCATCTCCTTCCGAACGTATCGCCGCGGGCATGAATGTTTCTCTTTCAAGTTTCTTTTCATCCTCCTGAACCTGGCGGTAATTTTTAACAACATCCAGAAACGCGTCTATTCTGGTGTTTATCCCCGCATCCGCGGTATGTCCGTCCAATTCAAGCGTAAGAGACGGCTTTGTCTCCATAATCCTTCTTACATGCTGAACCAGAAACGAATCAAGAGCGCACAGAAAATTTGTAATATAAACAGCAAACAGCTGCTTGTCTCTTTTTATAACCTGAGACGCCTTCAGAAGTTTCTGCCCGATTTCCCAATGCATGCTTTCTTTAAAAGGAGCCGCAAGAACCTCGTCGTCAAATTCCAGCATTTCGTACGGTATAACCATATGGCCCCGTGTTGTTATCTTCCTTGGTATTCCTTTGTTTGCGTCATCCGTAAAGGCATTATGCGGGCGCCCGAATAAAATAACAGCAAAAGTATCCGGATTCTCTCTGAGTTTTTCAAGCGCCTGCTCCCCGAGAATTCTGCATTCACGCTCAAATTCTTTCTGCACCTCAACGGCTTTTTTGTAGGCTTCAGAGGCTTTTTTGCCGCTGAAACCGAGTTTTTTTGCCAGTTTTTCAAAAACTTTATGTTCGCCGTCATAGCCGTGCCTGAAATTGATAGTGGGGTCAAGTATCTTATCCTTTATATTTTTGTCTTTAAAAACAGAATTCATCCAGTATGCCTCGCCCTGGCTGAATATGCAGGTCGCGCAGAAATCTTTCTTATCATTTCCCTTTGGAACAAACAGCTCCCTTACATGCGGCAGAAAATAATAATCCGGATTTTTTTCGGATAACACATCAAAATAAGCAATGGCAAGCTGGGACGGATAACAAAATGACGTGGTCTGGCGGTTCAATGCATCTTCATTTTTCTCGTCAGGAACAACAACATGGCACCCCAGCCCCGCAAAAAAATTATAATACAAGGGGAAAAGATTATGCGTTATCAGCGCCCTGTTTATGCCTATCTTCGGCGCATTTTCCTCAAAATGCCGCACCGGCGCATATTTTTCGTACATAAGATCCGTTCTCTTTTTTACATAGTCATATTCCCGTGCGTCAACTGATATATTGTAGCGCATATTATAATATCTGTTGCAGGCGCCGCCGAACGAATACACTTTTCCGTCTATTCTTATTCTGTTTATGGTGCATTTCAAATCACATTTTTCCGGACCTCCCGCACACACAAATGTCTTTTCATTTTTCACTTCCCTGTCTATGAGCCGGCCCAGATCATAGTCGCCTTCATGCACCAGGCCCAGTTCCATTCTTTTTTTAAGTTCAAGCGCCACTCCAAACGCGCCCATAAGCCCCGGTTCAGGAGGAACAACAATGGGCTTTTTCAGTATGGAAGCCATTGCAAGGGGCACTGCTTTGTTGTAGCACACACCGCCCTGCATAAATACTTTATCTCCGACCTGCCTGTGCCCCTTTACCCTGTTTATGTAGTTAAAACATATGGAATACACCAGGCCCGCAAGTATATTTTCTTTTGAAATGCCTTCGTGCGACGCGTTCTTTATATCCGATGATATGAAAGCCGCGCACTGATCATTGAAATTCGGCGGCCTGTCCCCCTTCAGTGCAAGACCGCCTATCTGCTCCGCTTTTATGTTAAAAGACTCAAACGCGGATTCTTCAAGAAAAGAACCTGTTCCCGCGGAACAAGCCTCGTTCATCGCGTAGTCAGACGCCACTGAATTTGTAAGGTGTGTATATTTGGCATCCTGCCCGCCTATTTCAAATATAGTGTCAACTTCAGGATCAAAAAACGCCGCTGCCGCCGCGTGCGCTATAATCTCATTTATTATTCCATCGGTTATAGAATAAAGCCCCGCGACCTGCCGGCCCGATCCGGTGACGCCGATCCCGGTTATTTTTATTTCAGCGCCTTTAATCTGCTTTAAAAGTTCTTTATAACAGTTCCTGGAAGCCTCAACAGGATTGCCGTTGGTCCGCAGATAAATGGATCCCAGCAGTTTATCATCCGCGGCGCGCAGCAGCACTGCTTTTGTTGTGGTTGAACCAACGTCAAGCCCCACAATACAGATATCTCCGTCTTTTGCGCTCTCGTGCTCCATACTGTTAAATGTCACCAGCTCCGCCGAGTCTTTCAGCGGTTCAAGAAAAGTAAAACCCGAATTTTCCTCTTTAAATATCTTTTCACCGGCATCCCCTCCTTTTTCAAACGCCGCAAGCGCCGCTCCCAGGGCCTCAAAATAAGGCGCCTGTTCAGGAACGCTTATATTCTCTATATCCTGTTTCATATATTCCAGAACCGCGGTATTTAAAGCGCTCCCCCCAACAACCAGAACATTTTCATGCGGAACTTTTGATATAAGCTCCGTCATTTTTGACGCTATCATCCGGCACAGCCCCGCCGTAACATTTTCAACAGGCTCCCCTTTATTAAGCGCATGGGTGCAGTCAGACTTGCAGAATACGGAGCATCTTCCGGAAACATGATATGCGTCGCCTTCCATGCCCAGCCTCACGGCTTCTTCAAGACCAAGGTTCATTCTTTTTATCTGCTGAAGAAAAAACTCGCCGGTTCCCGACGCGCATTTATTCCCGGTCATAACGCCTATAACTTTCTGCTGAGGGCTTAGAGTATAAACCATAAAAGTCTCGCCGCCCGCGGATACGACCGCGTCGTATTTTTGACCGTCCGAAATGAATTCCAAAGCATATTCCGTGGCCTCGGGCTCGGTTATTGAGGGCAGATTTACTATCTCCCTGAAACTTCTGCCGGTTATGAGTATTTTTGCTCCTTTTATTTCCAGCTGTTCAATAATATCTTTAAATTCATCTTTGGGATTTCCTTCATGATGTTTTCTCATAACTTTCTTTATTTCGGTTTTTCCGTCTTTTCTTTCAAGTTCAACCGCACTTATCGTGGAAGCGCCAAGGCAGATTCCCAAAGTTCTTATACTTTCTGTATTCATTATGTACCTCCGAATTTTTTCTTTTTTGCAGATCAGAAAAATATTTTAACATTTTTCTTTGAAATTAAAAGATATTTTTCTTCTGTTGTTTTTTTCCGCGGCGCTTTATAGCATTTCGGAATTTATCTCCATATAAACAAGCCTTTTGCATGTTTTTTTAATCCTTAATTATCACTTTTAAAAAAAAATTAAATTTCGCTTGACAAAAAGCTATATTTCGCTATATTATGCAAGTATGAAGAAAATAGTAAAAGACTTAGACATCTATAGGCTTGAAAACAGAATATCCCAGGAAAATCTGGCAAAAGAACTTAATGTAGCCTTTTCAACGGTTAACAGATGGTTCAACCGCAGGACGACCCCGGGCAGAATACAGGCCTATCATATAAAAAAACTACTGAAAAAATGGAGGCAGGCGGATGAGTAATCCTTTTTTAAATTATCTTTGTTCTGCGGATATTGAGGCCACAGACTTCCTTGCCCCGGTCAGAATTGACTTATTAAGAAACGACTTAAGCATAAGGCTGAAAAAAGACCCTGAAAACAACCGTCATTTAAACGCGGAATTGAAACAGATGTTTGACGCATTAAAATTGTCAAAAACAAATTAACGGAGGTTTTTTTAAGATGAAAAAGGAAACTATGGGAGGAAATACCGAAATTTCAAGCGAAGAACGGGAACTTTTAATGCTCAATGACAAACCCGGCAGAAAGGCCGCTGAAAACTTCAACAAAGAGACAAACAATGACACCGGAACACTAAAAATCGATAATGCATTAAAGCGTCTGTATATGACGCTTATTCTCCGCTCTTTTTAAAAAGATCTATCTTCTCGGTAAAAAGCGGCGCACTGCAATGCGCCGCTTTTTACGTTTATTAATACGCTTAAACATGAACACCTCTTCTGAATGCTCTTTTTTTAAAAAACATCTCCCGGGAAAGACATTAATGCGCCGCCTCTTGCGGCGGTCTTTTTTGACGTTCTTTCATTATGCAGATTTATACGCATACCGTCAACTTCTCCCCATCGGTCAAATTCAACAATATGCGTATCTATTACAATATCATTGATTCCAATAGAACCAAACATCGCAAGGCCATGCGCGGGAAAATGATCTCCGTCTCTTATATGCTTTTTGCCTTTGTAAAAACCCACTCCAATTTTGCTGTCATTTTCTGTTTTCCCTGTTTTTTCCCAGTAAAAAGTAAATTTTATATGGTTTTCATCCATTTTTTCCATGTCATACCCACGCAGCCTGATTGCGTTATCAAATAAAACATCCGCGGTGATTTGAGGCTCTACAGCATCTTCCTTTTGAGCCAGGAACTCTTTTTTCAGCTTCGACAAATAAATCACTTCATAAACATAATACTTCGGATTTCCGTTAATATATACGGTGTCATATAATTTTATCCCGTGGTCATAGTAAATGCCTTCCACAATCTCTATTTCTTCTTCAGCTGCCGCGGCCCCTTTGGGTGTTGCAATTATATATTTTCTCCTGCCCTCATCTTTCGCAATATATTCCTTTGCTCTCGGTATTTCTGTTTTAATGCCCGATATATGTCCGACTTGATGCGCAAAATCATCGTAATAATAGAGCGCTACCGCGTGATGAATTCCCATATTTACCGCAACTGCCTTTTCTTTTTCATAAATACTGTCAACTGCCGTCTTTAATCCGTCATTAACGTCATAAAGCGCCCCTATTTTCATATCTCGGTCAAATGGCATAATCACCGCGGCAGTCAATACAAAAGCCGCCGCAATACCCGCCCATTCATTTTTTTCTCTGATAATACCGTACAAATATACTATGCCGCGGGCCGCAAGAAGCGCGGCAAACGGAACTATTGCAACCAGATATCTGTCAAAAATCGGAACCTGCCTGAATGTCATTGCCGCAAGCACAAGATAAAAAAGAATTACGGCAAGTACAATAACCCAATCCTTCTTTTTTTCCTTATTGCCGCCGGCGCCCAGCAATAACACCGCGGAAATAACCGCCGCGATAAATTTTCCCGCCCCCATCAATTCACTTTGCAGGTTCTTAATTATATTTAACCCCTGAAGAAAAAAACCAAAATCAATTATTCCTTTGTAAGGTATCGGGCTGTTTGCCATAAAAAGTTTAAATGCATGAAGCTGAACGAGCCCGGCCCATAAAAGTATTACCGCAAATATAATTCCGATTCCTTTTCCGAAATCAGTCAAGCTCTTTTTATAATTCTCATCCATAAGCATTATGCCTATCCCGAAAGGCAGCGCAAAATAAAGACCCGTTAATTTCGCCATTGCGGATATGCCTATAAATATTCCGGACCGGAAATACTCTTTTTTAACAAACGCGAGAAAAGAAAGAAGAACAAAAAAAGTCATGATCTGATCGGTAAAAGCCGTCGGACCGAACACCAGATAATACTTGGTCATCGCAGTGATAAAAACAGCCAGCACCGCGGTTTTTTTTCCATAAAACAAGGACGATGCCCTGTAAAAAACAATAAAACCCGCGGTTGTGCACAAAAAAGAAGGCAGCCTAACCGTAACTTCATTATTCCCGAAAACTTTCACAAAAAAAGCGATTATATAGGAAAGCAGCGGAAATTTATCCGAATAAGTATGATGCAGAAATAAGTCCCTGCCGTCAGCTATCTTAAGGGCCCAATACGAGTAAAGCGTTTCATCCATATGCATTCTATGAATTCCCATAATGGATAACTGATAAAGCGAAGCCATTATCAGAATCAAAACAAATAACGCGTCATAAAAATCATATACATAAGCCCTGCTGAGTTTTTTTTCTTCATGGATACTTCTCATATTTTTTCCTCCCTGCACTGTTTTCCCTTTAATAATCCTGTCCCGGTCATCTCTTGCCGCCGTTTAATTTCCGCCCAGTATACATTAAAAAACCTTTTTCAGCAAGAATCACCATTTGAAATTACAATTTTCAAGTCCGTCCGTACACGGCCCCTTTTTAGCTTATAAAAAAAAGCCCTGCCCGGAAAACCGGACAGGGCTTTTTTAAAACCTTAAATATTTATCTTTTGCAGCAGGATCCTGACTTTTCTTTTTTCATCATCATCCCGCATTTCTTTTCTTCCTTTTTGACGCAGCGTTTTTCTTTGACGCAGCATTCTTCCGGGCAGACGCACTTTCCGTCATTCATACATTCGCCTTTTTCGCACACGCATTCCGCTTTTTCACATTTCTTTTCCGCCGAAGCCGAACCCGCGCCCGCGCCTATAACAACAGCCGAACCCGCGGCCAGCAGCACTGCGGCAAGTAAAAATATAATTATTTTTTTCATTTTAGTTCTCCTTTTTCTTTTTTTAGGTTTCTGTTAAATTCAGGAAAAGAAAATAACAGGAACATGGAATATGTCCTCCTGGTATATATAAGAATATGACTTTATGTAAGGAATTTTTTCAGGCAGGAAACCCTGAATCCCTGATTTTTCCGCGCTTAAAACAGCAAACAAAGGCGCACCCTCCCTGCACGGGCAGGAATCCGGATCCATTTCACAGCTGCTCTTTTGATCACCGCATTCCGCTCCGGCGCTTTGTTCCATCCCGCAGCAGCCGTGCTCTTCATTTGTCCGGTTTTCAATCAATGCGCCGATTAAAACCGACATGAACACCGCTATGATAACTTTTACAAGCGTTTTATTTTTCATAATCCAATTATACCACCAATTCGGTGATAATCAAGTTTTTTATATCAGTGCAAGAAAAATTCCGGGCGCAGGTTTTATTGCAGCACTTAATAGAATCGGAGTCCTTTTTTTTCACACGTACCTGAACGCTTAATTCATACAGTTATTTACGCTTCCCGCAGAGCGCCGCCTTCTCTCATCAAGCCGTCCCTTACCCGCATCTCCTGTTTAATCGTCAAATTATATCATACAGTGTTCAGCCGCTGCTTAACCCTCTCCCTATTCCTTTTTCGGTATTTTTCTGATTATATTTATGGTAAATACCGGCAAAGCATGAAAGCATTCATCCTTTGCTCATAGAGGGAGAGGGG
>CAYTNY010000066.1:0-12227 GCA_964439215.1 uncultured Spirochaetia bacterium | reverse complement strand
AAAACTTCAAATTCAAGATTTAAGGCAAATAAAAAAAGTCAATAAGTTGTTGAATTATAAAAATTTCTTAAAAGGAACTTTGTAAAAAATCTTTTTAGATTTTATTTTTCTTATTTCTTGCAATATATTTTTTATTGTTGTATCTTTGTTATAAGCCGGGAATTAAAAAAGCAGGAGGAGTGTTTTGTATTTAAAAAAAGTTGAATTACTGAATATAAGGAATTATATAAATCTTTCGCTTGAACTTGTTCCGGGGATTAATGTTTTTTATGGAAAAAACGGGTCAGGTAAAACAAATATAATTGAAGCAGTTTATTGGACCGCAATGTTGAAATCTTTCCGTACATCCGAAGATTTTATAATAGTAAAAAACGGTATGGAAAATGCCAAAATAGAAATTGAAGCAGTTGCGGGCGGACTTGAAAAAAATTATTCCCTGGAATATAACGCAAAAACAAAAAGAAAATCACTGAAAGAAAACGGCAGCAGGCTCGCAAAGATCTCTGATATTATAGGGCGTATTCCTGTTGTAATATTTTCTCCTGAAAATATTATGATGATAAAAGGGGAGCCGGGGCTGCGGAGAAAATTTGTGGATGATATGATATCACAGATAAATCCCGGGTATTACAGGCTTCTTTTAAAATACACGAAAGAAGTTTCGCATAGAAACTATCTTTTAAAAGGGATACGTGAAAACAGAGTGAATAAGTTTGCGTTAAATGTCTGGAACAAGCAGATAATGGAAAACGGATGTGCGATACTCCTTGCCAGAATTGATGCGGTTAAAAAACTAAACAATATTCTGCATGAAAACTTTTTCAGGGAAGACATAAAAATAGAAATAGAATATTTTTCCAAAAAGTTTAATTCGTTTGAAGCAGGCAGTATAATGGAAACATACGAAAAACATTTTGAGGAAAAAACAGATGAAGAAATAGCCCGCGCAACAACTCTTATAGGACCTCACAGGGACGATCTTATTTTTAAATTTAATGAAATGAATGCCAAACAGTTTGCTTCTGAAGGACAGCAGCGGCTGGCGGCGATTTTAATAAAGCTTGCTGAAGGGCTGCATATAAAAAACAGCAAAGGTACTTATCCCGTGGTTATGCTTGATGATTTTTCATCTGAACTTGATAATCCAAACCGCGGCTTTATAGGCGAAACTTTTTCACAGTTCAAGCAGATAATAATAACAACAGTTTATCCGGAAAATTTAAAGGGGTTTAAGCCTGACCGGGAATATACAGTGGATAAAGGCAGTGTTAGCCTGGTCTAACAAATGATTTGTTTTGGTATGTATAGTTATAATCTGAAAACAGATTGCCCGCGGCTTTTCTTTATTGTATAATAATTCTGATAAAATTTTGAAAGGAGAATTATAATGGGAAGCGTAAAAGAAATTTCTGTTGAAAAACCCGCATCTGAAAAAGAGCCGGGAAAAGGGGTGTTTTTATTTTCAGACAGGTATTCGGTTTTTGACTGGGGAGAAATGCCGGATCATATAGAAGGAAAAGGCGCTGCGTTGTGTATGCTGTCCGCTTATTTTTTTGATGTTCTTGAAAAAGAAGGAATAAAGTCACACTTGATCGGAATTGTTGAGGGTAATGAAGTTAAAAAGTATTCCGAAATATCGGCTTCATCGGATAAAATGGCGGTAAAACTTCTGAATGTAATAAAGCCGAATTATGACAGAGAAAAGAATACATATGATTATTCTATGTATAAAGAAGGAATGACAAATTATCTGATACCTCTGGAAGTTATATACAGAAATAAACTGCCTGAAGGATCTTCTGTTTTTAAACGGATAAAAAAAGGAGAAATATCATATACGGACCTTGGGCTTGATCATGAACCTATGCCGGGAGAATCGCTTGATACACCTATTCTTGATGTATCCACAAAACTTGAGCATATTGACAGATATATAAAGTGGGATGAAGCAGCCGCAATATCAGGGCTGGGCCCGGAAGGAATAGAAAACGTTAAAAAAATGATTTTAAAGATTAATACTGTTATTACAAAAGAATGCTCAAAAGCGGGAATAGACAATATTGACGGAAAATTTGAATTTGGAATTGATGAAAACGGAGAAATTATTGTTGTGGATGTACTTGGAACCCCGGATGAATGCCGGTTTTTTGCGGAAGATTTTCATATAAGCAAAGAAGCCGCAAGAAGATATTACAGGGATACTCAGTGGGCGCAGGATGCGGAAAAAGCAAAAACACAATACGGAGATGACTGGAAAGAACACGTGAAAACATCCCCTACCCCGCTTCCGGCTGAAATGAAAGAACTTCTTTCCCGGATGTATAAAGCGGTTGCTAATGATATTACGGACAGAAAATTTTTTGAGGTTCCTGACTTATCCTCAACGATCAAAGAACTGAAAAAATATGCCGGATAAATACAAGGTATTTAAGCATAGTTTTAAGGAAAATACAGAACAATACAGGCGCAGGGTACATGAAAAAATTAAGCCGCATTATTCGGGAAATACGCTTCTGGATGCGGGATGTGCTGACGGAGGGGAGGTTCTGCTTGCCGCGCCCTGTTTCAGTTCCATAGAAGCGGTTGATATTGAAGAGTTTCCGGAGTGGAAGGACTTTGCGGATGAAAAAATAAATTTCAGGACAGCAAGCGCTGAAAATCTTCCTTATGAAGACAGTTCATTTGATACTGTACTTGAGAAAGATATGCTTCACCATGCGCAGGATCCTGAAAAAGCAGTTATGGAAATGGTCCGTACAGCATCAAAAAAAGTTATCCTGGTGGAAGCAAACAGGTACAATCCGATTTTTTACGTAAATCTGACGCTTATGGGAAATCATCAGCATTTTACACGGAAAAGATTTAAAGAACTTGCCGCAAAACCGGGGTTTCCTTATGAAATAACACATTTTTCAGCGCGTGTATGTCCCATAAATAAAAAGCCGGTTATAAATTTCTTTGACAGGATCCAGGATTTTCTGGAAAATTTTCCTCCATACAGGCCTATCATTGAATATAATATGGCTGTAATAACGGTTAAAGATGATAAAAAAACGGATAAGTAGGATACAAAAACATCTTGAAAACGGTGATATGTTTTATATTGCTGATCCCGCAAATATTTTTTATTTTTCGGGATTCACAGGGACTTTTGCGCGTCTGATAATATATCCGAAAAAAGCTGTTTTTATTACTGACAGCAGGTATCAGGGGGCTGTAAAAAAATCAGGGATTGAAAAGGCATACAAAGTTATCATAACAAAAGATCTAAAAACCGATATTGAAAAGATGATAAGGCCGGTTAAAAAAATATATTTCCCTTTTACAACACCTCTGCGGGATTATCTTAATCTGAAAAAAAGAAAAATCAAAACAGCTGTAAGCGGTATTCCGGACGAGATCAGAATGATAAAAGATGAAAAAGAACTGGAATGCATAAAAAAAGCCGCATCAATAACCGCAAAAGGCATTATTCATATTGCTGATAATTTGAAGGCCGGAGCAGATGAATCCGGGCTTGCCGCGGAATTTGAATATTATATAAAAAAACAGGGTGCTGACGGGGTATCGTTCAGGCCTATAATTGCATTTAATGAAAACAGTGCAATACCTCATTCGGTTAATTCGGACAAGAAACTTGCAAAAAACACACTTGTTTTGATGGACTGCGGTGTAAAATACAAAGGATATTGTTCTGACTTGACAAGGTGTATAGCCTTCGGTATAATAGGTGCCCGGCTTAAGAAAATAAAGAAAAACTATGAGATCGTAAGGAAAACAAAGCAATATTCAGCCGGTTTTTTTAAGCCAAATGCACTGATAAAGAATGCGGATGCAGAAGCGCGTGTTTTTTTAAAAAAGCACGGCCTGGAAAAGTTATTTACCCATTCGCTGGGGCATTCAATGGGTATTGATATACACGAACAGCCCTTTATAAACGCAAAAGAAAACAGAAGATTCAGGCAGGGAATGGTTTTTACGTGCGAACCCGGAATATATTTTGAAGGGTCTTACGGAATACGGATAGAAGATGATTATGTAATAACAAAAAAAGGGGCTGAAAAAATAGGCGCTTTTAGCGATAAACTTATTTTAAGATAATATAGATAAATATTCGGAGGAAATAATGATAACTGCATCGGATTTAAGGCCGGGAATAACTTTTAAAATGGATGGAATACTTTATGAATGCGTAGAATATCAGCATGTGAAACCCGGGAAAGGCGGGGCATTTATAAGGACAAAAATAAAAAATATCAAACAGGGGACAATCATAGAAAAAACCTTTTCTTCTTCATCGGAAAAAATAGAAGATGTTTCTTTAGATGAAAAAAGACTTCAGTATTCATATAATGCGGGGCAGAATTATGTATTTATGGACACGCAGACTTATGACCAGTATGAATTTTCAAAAGAGCAGCTGGGTGATAATCTTAATTTTCTGAAAGAAGAAATGGAAGTAAGGATGCTTATGTATGAAGGGGAGATACTTGGGATAACACTTCCGTTTAAAGTTGATTTAAAGGTTGTTGAAGCACCGCCGGGTGTTAAAGGAAATTCAGCCGGTGCTATTACAAAACCTGTCACACTTGAAACCGGCGCGGTTGTCAATGCTCCTATGTTTATAAAAGAAGGAGAATATGTAAAAGTTGATACACGCACAGGTGAATATATTGAAAGAACAAAAAAAGACTGACAAGGGGTGTAAAAATGGCAAAAAAACCCGTTAAAAAAGAAAAAAAAGAAAAGAAAACTGTTTCCAGTATTGATGCGGAAGCATTGAATCAGGCGTTAAAAATAATGGAAAAGGGCGGGCTTGTGGAATTTTTATATGAACAGAAAGATATAAAAATTCAGCTTAAAAAGGCAGGGGCTTATAATGCTCTTCCGGCGGCAATGCCTGCGCCGGGTATGCATCAGGCGGTTTCAGCTCCTGCTGATCCTGCACCGGCTTCTGCAGCAGAAGCGGCGTCTTCCAACGAAGACAATCCAAATCTTACTGTTGTAAAGTCACCTATGGTAGGAACCTTTTACAGGGCGCCGTCGCCTGAATCTCCGCCGTTTGTAAATGTAGGCGACACTGTTGAGTCCGGAAAAACATTATGCATAATAGAAGCAATGAAAATAATGAACGAAATTAAAGCTGAAACATCAGGAAGAGTAAAAGAGGTCCTTGTTGAAAACGCTCAGGCAATAGAGTTTAACCAGCCTATACTGACAATAGAAAAAGCTTAAAAAGGAGACTATTGCCGTGTTTAAAAGAATATTAATAGCAAACAGAGGCGAAATAGCTTTAAGAATAATACGGGCGTGCAAGGAGATGGGAGTGGAATCAGTTGCTGTTTTTTCGGAAGCTGATGAAAATTCACTTCATGTAAGATACGCGGACCATGCAATCTGCATAGGCCCTAATTCACCGACTGAAAGTTATCTTAATATTCCGAGAATACTGTCGGCCGCGGAAATAACAGATGCGGAAGCAATTCATCCGGGTTACGGATTTCTGGCGGAAAACGCTCATTTTGCGGAATTATGCGCTGAATGCAATATTAAATTTATCGGCCCTTCTCCGGATTCAATAAGGCTCATGGGGAATAAAGCAAAAGCAATAGAAACAGCTATAAAAAACAGAGTAAGCACCGTGCCCGGCAGCAATGGAATACTGGAGGATGAAGAGGATGCCGTTAAAACAGGAAAAAAAATAGGGCTTCCAATAATGCTTAAAGCATCTTCGGGCGGAGGCGGCAGAGGCATGAGAATCGCTCATACAGAGCTTTCGCTCAGAAATTCATATAAAACAGCAAGGCAGGAAGCGCAGACTGCTTTTGGGGATCCTTCCATATATCTTGAAAAATATATTGAAGAACCGAGACACATAGAAATACAGATCATGTGTGATCCAAAACATAATAATTATGTTGCGCTTGGCGAAAGAGACTGCACCATACAAAGAAGACATCAGAAACTGATAGAAGAGTCTCCCTCGCCTTTTATAACGGAAAAAATACGCAGCGATATGAGTACAATGGCCGTAAAAATGGCGAAAGCGGTAAAATACGAAGGCGCCGGGACAGTGGAATTTATAATGGATAAAAAGAAGAATTATTATTTTATGGAAATGAATACAAGAATACAGGTTGAACATACAGTAACGGAAGAAGTAACGGGTTTTGATCTGATAAAGGAACAGATTAAAATTGCGGCCGGAGAAAAAATGTCAATACCCGGAAATAAAGAGATAAAATTAAGAGGGCACTGCATAGAGTGCAGAATAAATGCCGAGGATCCTGATAATAATTTTATGCCTTCTCCGGGTAAAATAAAAGAATACAATGTGCCGGGCGGACTTGGTATAAGGGTTGATACAAATGTTTATAAAGGATATACAATACCGCCTTATTATGATTCCATGGTGGCTAAAATACTGGCGCATGGTAAAGACAGAACCGACGCAATTGCAAAAATGAAAAGGGCGCTGGGTGAATTTGTTATAGAGGGGATAAAAACCACGATTCCTCTTCATATAAAGATACTTGACAATGAAAATTTTATAATTAATAATTATTCAACGGCATTTATAGACAATATGGAAAAGTAACCGGAGAGGTGGCGTAATATGGAAGAAAAAAATGAAGCAGGAAAGATAAAGATTTCGGATGAGGCAATAGCGACGATCGCGGCTATTGCGGCTATAAAAGTTGAAGGAGTCGCGGCGCTTGATGCGGGGGCAGTAGGAGGAATCGCCGAGGCGCTTGGCGTTAAAAATCAGGCAAAAGGAATAAAAGTTGAAATGGGAAAAGATTCAGTTTCAATGGATGTCAATATTATAGTCAGTTTTGGCACGGATATTTCCGATGTTGCTTCAAAAGTTCAGGAAGCGGTAAGGAAAGCAATTGAAAAAATGACCGGACTTGTGGTTAATAACATAAATGTCAATATAAACAGCGTGCAGGTGCCGGAAAAAAAATAACTGTTCCGTGTACGGTGTATTTCCGGAAAGGCTTATGAAAAAAAACAATAATTCTTTTTATAAAATAATAGATGCCAATTCCAACCGGGCTAAAGAAGGGCTCAGAGTGGCTGAAGACATTGTCCGGTTTAAATATTCACAAAAAAAATCTCTTGAAAAAATAAAAACAATAAGGCATAAAATAGATGCCGCGGTTAAAGCAATATCCCCTTCATATAATAATCTGCTTTCCGCAAGAGCATCGGAATCAGACGCGGGGCGGAGATCATCGGGCAGAAATGAATTTAAAAGAGAAAATCTTTCCGGGATACTTATTCCGAATTTTAAACGAACACAGGAAGCATTAAGAGTCCTTGAGGAAGTATCCAAGCTGACTGATGCCCGGATTTCAAAAAAATTCAAAGAACTTCGTTATGATGTATATGAAGCGGAAAAAGAAATTGTCTTAAAACTGATTAATAAGGAGAATTAAATTGACCCAGCTTGAAGCCGCAAAAAACGGAAAAATAACAGATGAAATGAAACAGGCCGCAAAAGATGAAAATATGAACGAAAAAGAATTAATGGAAAAAATAGCGTCCGGCGAAGTGATAATAACCAAAAATATAAATCATAAAAAAGCAAAGGCAACTGCAATAGGCGGAGGAACAAGAATAAAAGTCAACGCAAATATAGGAAGCTCCCAGGATGTATGCAGTATTGATGAGGAGCTGAAAAAACTGGGTGCTGCGGTTAAAGCGGGCGCTGATGCTGTAATGGATCTGTCAACAGGGGGGGATATTACCGGAATCAGGGATAAAATACTTAAAAACTGCCCTGTTCCTCTGGGGACCGTGCCTGTTTATCAGACGTCGGTTGAAGTAATGAGGAAAAAAGGGGCAATGCAGAAAATGGATGCTGATGATATTTTTTCGGCTGTGGAGGATCACGCAAAACAGGGTGTTGATTTTGCGACTGTGCACTGCGGAGTTACAAAAGCATCCGTAAATGCTCTTTTGGAGCAGGGGCGGATACTTGATATGGTGAGCCGGGGTGGAACGATGCATGCCGCGTGGATCATAAAGAACAAAAAAGAAAACCCTCTGTATGAAGATTATGACAGGCTTTTGGATATAGCGTATAAATATGATATGACTCTTTCACTGGGGGACGGCATGCGGCCCGGGTGCCTGGCAGACGCAAGCGACAGGGCGCAGATACAGGAACTTGTAATACTCGGCGAGCTTGCAAAAAGGGCATATGAAAAAAATGTTCAGGTAATGATTGAAGGACCGGGGCATGTACCGCTGAATCAGATAGAGATGAATATGAAAATACAGAAACAATTATGCGGGAACGCGCCGTTTTATGTACTCGGCCCTCTTGTAACAGATATAGCGCCGGGTTATGACCACATAACAGCAGCGATCGGCGGTGCTTTGGCGGCATACAGCGGAGCGGATTTTTTATGTTATGTCACGCCGGCAGAGCATTTAAAACTTCCTGATGTGGAAGATGTCCGCCGGGGTGTTATAGTTTCCAAAATAGCGGCTCATGCGGCTGATATTGCCAAAGGGCATCCGGGCGCAAGGCAGCGCGATGATGATATGGCGAAAGCGAGAAAAAACCTTGATTGGGAAAAGCAGCTTGAACTTGCGATAGATCCTGAATATGCAAGAACAGTAAGAAATTCCTCTGTTCCTCAAAATAAAGATGTGTGTACCATGTGCGGCGATCTGTGCGCCATAAAAGAGTTAAAATCAGCGGTTGAGGGAAAATAAAAAAAAAACAGAAATATGCAATATTTATGTTGACTTAAATCTTAGTTATGCTATATTAATTTTACAATATATGCGGGTATTATCCCGTGATTTTTAATTTTTTGGAGGTAGTAGAAGTATGGCAAACGGTAAAGTGAAATGGTTCAATGAAAAGAAAGGCTATGGTTTCATTGAGCAAGAAGGCGGAAAAGATGTATTTGTACATTTCGATGCAATTCAGATGGACGGTTTTAAGACTCTCAGAGAAGGCGAAGAAGTTACCTTTGACATCGTTGAAGGAGCAAAAGGCCCGCAGGCTGCAAACGTTGCCAAGGCAGAATAATTAAGCAGACTGTTCAGAAAAGCCCGGTGGTTTCCACCGGGCTTTTTTTTTTATATATTCTGCGGCAATTAAAAAGCAACGATATGAATTAAATAAACAGCTGAAGATACAATATATGTTAATAATCGGGAAGTGATAAAAAACAGAAGATATAAAAAACCGGAAAAATTATTTTTTAAAAAAGGGTATATTTTATTATTATCAGTTTGAATCAATGCCGGGTATAATAAATATATTTATGAGTTTTTTTTCTGTGTTTTTTGCCTGGGGGAAAGGTATTTATTTTTAATAATGCGTTTTAAATGAACACATACTGTGTTTCCGGTATTATCTGCCGGTGAAAAATTACCAGCTGCCTCCGCGTTTTATTTTTTTAGCCTTTATAGGGGTTGGGGACAGGTCCGGTTCTTTAGGAGCGGTTTCTTCTTCAGACGGTTCAGAACCGGTTTTATCCCGGGGAATGTCGTCTGTTTTTTCTTCAACCGCGGTTTTTTGTTCTTCTGCTTTTGTATCTGTTATTTTCAGATGTATTTCAGCTCTTCTGTTTTTATACATGTTTGCGGGGCTGTTATTCGGTGCTATGGGGCGGTCTTCTCCCATCCCTATTGTTTGTATCCTTGAAGGGGATATATTATGCCGGTTTACAAGGTAAGTTTTTACCGCTTCGGCCCTGGCTACGGACAGTTCATAATTTGACGGGAACCTTTCCGTATGTATGGGCTGATTATCAGTGTGTCCTTCAATTATTATCGGAGAACTGTATTTTTCAATGATTTTTACCATATCATCAAGAACATTATAAAATTCTGATTTTATTTTTATGGCAGCAAGATCAAAATGTATTACAGGATAAAATAAAAGCCTGTCACCCTGTCTTATTGTTTTTACGGCGAGGTCCTCCGGAGAACTTTCAGGTACTGTAAACGCAGTGGGCCGCATTGTCGGTTCAGCATGAAATTCTTCATCATCAATTTCAACTGTTTCTTTTTGCGCCGGAGCTGTTTCCGCGGGCGGACGGGGAGTGGATGTAGGCTTGGGAGACGCAAGTTCTCTATAGAGCCAGGAAGGTGATACCCCTCCTTTATCTGTGATTTTTCTTTGGCTGCCGCCGTCTTTATTCATTATCCATATCTGAGGAAGGTATTTATCATCAATAAAACTTGAAAAGACGATTTGTTCTCCGTCATTTGAAAATACCGGTGAATGGCTGTTGCCGTTCCCGGTTAAAGGCGTGTCTTTTTTTGAATCTATTTCGTATTTATGGATATTTACGGTATCATCATCTATCAGATTATATAAAATAACTTTGCCGTCCGGCGAAAAAGATGCGGAAGCGGCTTTTTTTGAATTATAAGAAGTGATTTTCAGATCATGTTTTCCGTAAATAGCTCTGACATAAATATTGTATGCGGAGTTTTTTGTTTTTGAATACGCCAGTCTGTGGTTCATTGAAACAGCGGGCGAAATATTATTGCGCGTATCTGTTAACGCTTCCGGATTAAAACCATCGCGGCTTATTTTCCATATATCTCCGTAGCGGGCATAAATTATATGTTCAGAATCCGGGGTCCATGCAGGTGAATTGTTTACCGCAAAATTATGAGTTCCTGCGTCAAGCCCGGCTGAATCAAATGTTATCTGCTGTGTTGTATTATTTTTTAAATCTCCAAGCCATAGATTATATGAGCCGTTTGAAAAAACCCAGTAGGCAACATACCACCCGTCCGGTGATACTGACGGGAACCATTTGCTGTTGGAATCAGGGAAAAGTTCTTCTCTGGAGCTTCCATCGGTTTCAATCTGATAAAGATTTCCGTTATAGGTATATATTATTTTTTTTTCGTGGGGTATGACGGTAGGTGTAGGAACGGGAGTGGGTGCAGGAGGCGGAGCTTTTTCTTTACAGCCTGTTCCGGCCATAAAAATAAGGATTCCCGCGGTTAAAAGAAGGGCTGCTTTTTTCGGCATATTTATTTACCCCCCGCTCTTTTTTTGTTTTTCAGCGGTTAGTTCCGCAATAACCGGAGAAAAAGACCGGAAATAATGGGTAAGCCTTTTTTTTGCGCCGGATGGAATATCCGTAATATATATATCATTGTCTTCTACATATACAATTTGTTCTTTATTTTTCAGAAATACCGGAGAATGGGCGCCTCTTTCGGTGATTTTTTTTGGTTCTTTTCCGTCCGGTTTTATAATAAAAATATTCGGAATGTTATCCGGTCTGTTGTCCAGATAAGCGATCCAATTATCGGAAAAAGAAGAGTTTTTTCTCCAGGCCGCAATCTGGTTGTCAGGATAATAAACCTGTATGATCTGTTTATATCCGGATCCGTTTTTTGCGATAAGTGCAAGTCCGCGGTTGTGAAAATAAACAAATTTATCAATGTTAAGCCAGTCATAAGCCGCTGTTTTAAGTGTGCTTTTTACAATCTGTTTTTTGTCCGTGCCGTCAGAATTCATTATATAAAAACCGTGGTGTTTTTTTGTTTTTTCGCGTGCGTAAAGAATTGTCCGGTAATCGGGTGAAAAAGCAAAACTTCTTACATCATGTGTACCGGCTACGGCGGACTGTGATTTGCCCGAAGGATCAATTTTCCAGAGATTGCTGTTTCTTAAAAAAAGAATTTTATCCCCTTCTTCGTTCCATGAAATGAGTCCGCGCGTATAAAGATCAATATCTTCTTTATCCGCGTGTGATGTAAGCCGGATCTGTCCGGTGCCGTCATAATTCATGAGCCATAAATTTGCGGCGCCGTCTCTGTCGGAATAAAATACTATTTTACTGCCGTCAGGGCTTACTGAAGGCGCCCAGTTATTGCCCAGAGATGTCAGAATCTTTTTGTTTTTTCCCTCAAAATCCATTTTTCCTATCTGGAAATTATAACTGCTGTCTTCAAATACGTATAAAATCATAGTTTCTTTTGGTATTTCAGATTCCTGCTCATTGATATCTTCAAGCTGGGCATAAGTTGACAAAAAACATGAAAAAATAAAAATCAATGAAAAAATAAACAACTTTCCTGTATTTTTGCCCATTTTAACCTCATTATCTATATTTTTACTTATAATAAATGCTTTTTTGATACATGTCAATACAAAAATTTGTGTGTTTGTGCGAATATAGATTGCAAGTTTTATTGCAACGCTTAATAGAATCGAAGTCCTTTTTTTT
>CAYTNY010000065.1:0-12251 GCA_964439215.1 uncultured Spirochaetia bacterium | reverse complement strand
TCTTAAGTGTTCAGCCGCTGCTTAACCCCCTCCAAGAGTATGTAACAGGCGGAAAAACTGCCTGTAACATACTCTATCCTCCCCCATAGAGGTGGAGGGTATACTAATTCCCTCTACCTCGAGGAGCAAAGGATGAATACTCTAATGCTTTGCCGGTATTTACTATAAATATAATGATAAAAATACCGAAAAAGGGTTAGGAAGAGGGTGGCGTCCTGTGGAAAATATAAATAACTGTATGAATTAAGTGTTCCGGTATGTGCAAAAAAACTTTGATTCTATGAAGTGCTGCAATAAAACTTGCAATCCGGACGGGGAAATACCTGACAAAAAAATGTTTGACAAGAGGAATTATATTTGATATATTTGGTATTGCCCGGGGTTGAGACTACCTTGTAGCTCGTAAAAACCCCTCTATATCCCCGGGCACTAAAAAATACCGGGGCGCAATTTTCTCACATTAAAATTTAACGCATAAGTATACACGCTGTCTTATTTTGTATTATGCGTTGTTTTTCTTTCTTCCGCGGGGTAAAATATATAAAAATTAAAGCAGGGATGAATATGTGTTTGAAAGGCGGTGTGTCTGTTTGTTTTATGTTTTCTGTGATGGACGGCTAAAATGAACAGGGCAAAAAAAGACGCGCGTAATACTCCGCAATGCGCGTTTGCGGGAGCTGTGTCCGTTGTTTTTTTTATTTGTGAAGGAGGTGTCCTTGTGAAAACGGTGTTTTGCGGGAAAAAGATATTCGTGCTGGTTCTTATTATGAGTATTTCCCGTTTAACTGCAGCAATGGACAATCCTTTTTACTGTGAATCCGCAAGATCCGCGGGAATGGGCGGCGCTTATACGCCGGCGCCGGATGACGCGTCAGCGCTTTTTTATAATCCTGCCGGGCTTATGTATATAGAACAAAAGAGTATTTCGGTTTTCGGCAGAGTTTTTAATTATGATTTTGAAACTGACAGCGGCAGGGAAAATTATTTTAATTCAAATATCGGCGGCAGTGCGGTTTTTCCGGGCTGGGGAGCAGGGTTTGTATATGTTAATTACGGGGACAGGCTTACATCGGTTCCCGGGAATGATTTTATGGAAGAGGCGCTTATTATAGCCGGAGGTTTTGCCCAAGGCAGCGGAAATCTGAACATAGGCGCCGGCGTGCGCCTTATTCTTTTTTCGGACGCGGCTGAGGGAGTGTGTTTTACGCTGTCGGGGATATATGAAATAAATAAATATCTGCGCGGCGCGGTTGTTCTGGAAAATATAATAAACAGCGGGTATGCTTCTGTGATTGACGATTATTCCTCGGTATATCCGACACTGCATCCTGTTACTGTAAATATATCTCTGGCGTCTGCCCCGTATAAAAACATAACAATGGTGACCGGGGCAAAGATTCCTCTGGGAGGGGGGTATATTTATACTGAAAACGCGGATAATTTTGTAAAAGACTTTTACGCTGTGAGTTTTCATACAGGATTTGAATATACGATCCGGGATACAGCGGTTTTAAGAGCCGGTGTTTCGGGAAAAGAAACTTATGACAGCGGAATTTCCGCGGAAGCGAAAAGAAAAATGCGCTGCAGCGCCGCGGCAGGGCTTGGATTTTATGTTGATTTTGTTAAAATAGACGCGGCTGCAGTATATGAATTCGGGCGCTCTGCGGAAAGTTCCGCGCCTGTAAAGTATTATTTTTCCACAAATATGATTTATTGAACCGCGGATATTAAAGCGGATAAAGAGGAGGAACAAAGTGAGTGAGTTTGAGAAAAATGCCGCAAAGGTTTTATTGCTGGCCCTTATAGGCCTGACAGCGTTCATAGCCTGGTTCTTATTTAATTTAACGGAAGGCAATCTTATTCCTGTAGCGGCTGCGGTGGCGGCTGCGGTCTTTTTAAGGAGAAAAATGACCCTTCTTGATGATGACATGCCCTTAAACGTTATGGTTGATGAGGCGGAACGGCGGGAAAAGAGGCGCAGGATCCTGAAAAAAGCGGCGGACGCTGTTGTTCCGGCCGTAGTTATTATCTTTTTTGTATTTTCTTCGCAGCCCGGGCAAAAAATACTGGAATACGCGATAGAGCGGGCCAAGGAAATCATGGCGCCGCAGAACGATCGTGTAGAAAAAGAATTCTATGAAGACGGAAGCATAAAAAAAGAAATACCTCTGACCCGCGGAAAGAAAGACGGAACAGTGAAGGCTTATTATAAAAACGGCGGACTGTACGGGTTATGGAGCTATGAGAACGGAAAGGAAGAGGGAACCGCGCAGATATTTTATGAGGACGGAAGCATAAAAGAACGATGGAGTTATGAGAACGGAAAACTGAACGGCATAAGCCGGATTTATCATAAGAACGGGGAAGTCAAAAAAGTACAGCCGTATAAGAATGACAAACTTCACGGGGTATACAAGGTTTATAATGAAGACGGCGTGCTTACGAGAGAAAGTGTTTATAAAGACGGAAGCCTTGACGGCTACTACAGGGAATATAATGAGAACGGTGAAAAGATAACTGATAAAATGTACAGAAAAGGCAGGGAAATAAGTGGATAATAAAGCAGGGGATTTCTTTAAACCGGATTTTTCCCGGGGGTTCAGTCTGAAAAATGTGGTTTTGATCGCAATCGTGCTGTTGATGATCTGGACAGCTGCTGAAGTCATGTCTTCAGCGGCGGCCGGGATCGATCCCGGGCAGGTGATTGCTGAACTGGACAGGGAAGTGACGGAAAATATTAATATGCTTTATGCCGCGGCGGGAAACAGGGAAGAGAAAGAGGCGGATGCGCATGAAACCGGATTCCGTCCGTATACGCTGTCAGAAGAAGACGACGAAAAAGAAAAACCGCCGGTATCTTTTTTTGTCTATCACAGGCAGACATATCTGTTTATAACAAAACGGCATGAACATTTTGACTTTGGGCCCTACGCAGAAGTCAAATATGATTTTGCCGAGGACAGGCTTCTGCGGATGTTTGACGGTCCCGGCCGGACCCGGGTCTCTTCGCGTGAAGAGGCTGAAAATATGCGCGCCGCATTCATGCAGCTGAAAGACATAATAGACAAGGCAAAGAAAAATAAAAATAATTTTGATTTCTGAATAAAACAGGGGAGAAGATAACTATCAATTTTGCGCATTCAATGGCTTAGTGCGGCGCAGTATATTAAATATTTCCTGCCGGATATTTTCTTTTAAAATAAAGCACCGGTGTATGGTTATGATTTCTTTATGGCGTCTGATGAATCGTTTTACGGCGCCGGGTTATTTTAACATAAATACAGTGCGGTATCCGGAAAGGGATCCACCGTAAAAGAAATGGAACAAAACAGAGCAGGATTTATTTTTATTATTCCCGGAGAATTATCCTCGTCGCTGAAAAAGAATAAACATGTTGAAGTCCGGCTGATCGCGGACGGGTCCGACTCAAATCAGTCGCTTATCAGCCTGAACAGGGCAGCTATGATAATAACCGAGTTTTCACGGGATGTTTTTAAGCAGGATCTTGAGAGGATGAAGAAAAAAACAGGGCCTGTACCTTCAATAGGCGCGCAGGAGCGCATATGGTACAACCCGGGGCTCAAAAGCGCGAATACAATGGTCCCGGGCGTTATAGGAATGATACTGCTTATTGTTACTCTTGTTGTTACCGCGGTTTCCATTGTAAGGGAGAAAGAGAACGGGAATATAGAACAGATAACAGTTACGCCGATAAAACCGTATCAGATAATACTCGGCAAAACAATGCCTTATGCGGGGCTGGGTTTTGTCAATATTATTTCTACGGTTTTAACGGGGATGATCGTATTTGGAATACCTTTTGAAGGGAGCTTTATACTCTTGATCTTACTTTCGGTTTTTATGATCCTGGCAAGTATAGGGACGGGTGTTTTGATCTCTACTGTTTCCGCAACCCAGCAGCAGGCAATGCTTTCGGCTATGTTTATAATACTGCCGAACATACTTCTTTCCGGGTTTGTTTTTCCCATAAAAAATATGCCGGAAATACTTCAGTATTTTACATATCTTCTGCCCCTGCGCTATTATATGGAGATAATACGGGGCATTTTTCTTAAAGGGATCGGATTTGAGGCGCTTGTGCCCCAGACTGTCATGCTTTTTGTTTTTGGAGCCGTGCTTTTGACAGCTGCGGCAAAGATGTTCCGCAAGACAGTACGGTAAAGTATCAGTCCACTTTTAATATCGCGAGAAAGGCGTCCTGCGGGATTTCCACGGAGCCGATGGTTTTCATCCTTTTTTTTCCTTCTTTCTGCTTCTCAAGAAGTTTGCGTTTTCTTGATATATCGCCGCCGTAGCATTTTGCGGTAACATCCTTTCTCATGGCGGAAACGGTTTCACGGGCTATTATACTGGCTCCTATTGCCGCCTGTATGGGTACGGCAAACATCTGTTTTGGTATTACTTCTTTGAGTTTTTCCGTGAGCGATCTTCCTTTGGCGTATGCGAAATCGGAATGACAGATAAAAGAAAGCGAATCCACGGGCTCGCGGTTCACCAGGATGTCTATTTTTTTAAGCACTGAGGGTCTGTAATCAATTATTTCGTAATCCATTGACGCGTATCCCCGGGAAAAAGATTTTAACTTATCATAAAAATCCCAGATGATCTCGGATAAAGGCATTTCGTAATGAAGCACGGCTCTGGACTGTGATATGTATTCGGTTGTAAGATACAGAGCGCGTTTTTCCTGGCAGAGCTGCATAAGGCCGCCGATATAATCAGGAGGCGTTATTATATCAAGTTTTACGAAAGGTTCCTCTATTTTCTGAATAAAACTGAAATCCGGAAAGTCCGCGGGAGCATCGCAGTAGATTACTTCGCCGTTTGTTCTGTAAACCTTGTATTCCACATTCGGCGCCGTTGCTATGAGGTTCAGGTCGTATTCGCGTTCAAGCCTCTCCTGGACTATTTCCATATGCAAAAGCCCGAGAAAACCGCACCGGTATCCAAAACCCAGAGCTTCGGAGCTTTCTGCCTGAAAGGACAAGGAGGAATCATTAAGCTGCAGTTTTAACAGGGCGTCTTTTAAGTCTTCATACCTGTGAGAGTCCACGGGGAAAAGTCCGCAGAAGACCATGGGCTTTATTTCCTGGAATCCGGGGAGAGCCTCGGAGCAGGGCTTTTTTGAGTCTGTTACAGTATCTCCGATTTTGATCTCGTCCAGGCTTTTTATTCCGGCCATTATATATCCGACTTCGCCGGCTTTAAGCCGGGCTGTTTCCTCCATTTTAGGTTTAAAGAACCCCACCTGAGTTACTTCCCAGACAGTATCCGATGCCATCATTTTTATTTTTGAGCCTTTCTGTACAGTGCCGTCATAGAGCCTTACAAATACAATAACGCCCCTGTAATAATCAAACTGGGCGTCCATAACAAGCGCTTTAAGCGGAAGATTTACATCGCCTTCGGGCGGTTTGATCTGCGATATTACTCTCTCAATTATTTCTTTTGTGCCGATGCCGTCTTTTGCGCTTGCTTTTATTCCGTCTTCCGCGGGTATTGCAAGAAGTTCTTCCAGTTCTATCATTACCGCTTCGGGATCGGCGTTGGGCATATCAATTTTGTTTATTACGGGTATTATTTCAAGATTATGCTTGGAAGCGATATGTGTGTTGGCCATTGTCTGGGCCTCCACGCCCTGGGAGGCATCAACGATTAAAAGCGCTCCTTCGGAAGCTATAAGGCTCCGTGAAACTTCATAGGAAAAATCAACGTGCCCCGGAGTATCAATCAGGTTCAGAGTATATTCCCTGCCGTTGAAAGGATATTTTAGCTGAACAGCTTTGGCTTTTATGGTTATGCCCCTTTCACGTTCAAGGTCCATACTGTCAAGGAACTGCTCCGTCATTTTCCTTTTTTCTATTGTGTGTGTGAACTCCAGTATTCTGTCCGCGAGCGTTGATTTGCCGTGGTCAATATGAGCTATAATACTGAAGTTTCTTATATACTGCAGGTGGCTGTTGTTCATTGGTTTTCTCTGATCATCAAGTATTTGAAATCAAAATAACGTTCCTGTGTTTTCATTCCGCCGTATTGTATCATAAATCCCACCATCTGCATAAATTTTTTTCTTTCGTCCCTGTTAAGAGCCGCAAGATTGAAAACAAATGTTTTTTCCGTACCGGGCGCAAGATAAAAGCTTCTGGAGGCGCTGCCGTACATTCCCAGGTTTTTCAGCCCCAGGACGCGAAGATAGTAATTGGCTGTTATGGGACCGGTGTTTTTTACGGTTATTTTAACCGGAAAAGATTTTTTGAGAACAGCGGTGTCAGGCGCCTCCCATTTTACTTCAAAAGGGAAAAAGCCCTGGCGGGCGCGCAGATAGGAAAAAGAAGCAGCGCCTGTTATTGCCCATTCAAGCGGGCTGTAAACGCCCTGCGGGCTGCGCATAAAAGCTCTTGTGAGATCGTGCCAGAAAAGCCCGAGATTGGGATTTACGTCAATAAAAGAATCAACAGCCATCTGCTGTCTTATGAAGTGTTCCTGGGGCCCGGGGGGGAAATAGGTTTTGCCGAGAAGGTTCCAGTCCACGCACTGGCCCGCTGCCAGTGCGGTCGGGTTCTTTTCTAAATAGCTGCGCCAGTCAGCCAGCATTAAAGGATAAGTGGCTTTGCTTATACTGTAAAACATCGCGCTGTTTATGCTGACTCCCGCGTCAATGAACATATGAGGATCCTGTCCGTGTTCTTTCCCCTGGCGCCATGTAAGGCTGAATACCCACAGAGGTTTTGTTACTCCGGATTTTATCTTGATCTCCCGTATTATTATTGACATTTTATGCGCGCGCCACCAGTTCCACATATCCGCCAGTTCCCTGTTTTTTTCTATTTCCAGTTTTCTGGCCAGCCAGAGCATTTTGTCTTTTTCCTCCAGAGTATTCCAGCCGGCAGGTATGCTGTAGACAGGCATATCTTTTATGAATTCAGGTGCATATTCATAGCCTCCGAAATCCGTTCTCATATAATCAAGCCCAAGGTAATCAACATGCGGGTTGTTTTCCAGTTTCTGCAGAAGATTTATTATATCCTGCTGTCTTTTCTGGTCGTATATGGAAATATATTTAAGTTCTTTCAGTTTGCCGCTGTTTCTGTCGTAGCCGATGGTTCTTTTATACGGCGAAAGGTCCAGGCGGTTTCCGAGAGCGACATAACTCGTTATCCAGCCGCCGTAAGTGAGTCCGTTCTCGTGGCAGGTTTCTGCCACATCAGATATCTGCCTGAGCGTTGTTTTGTCCCAGGGAAAAACATTCGAATCAAGCCTGTGCCAGAGCTGTGACTGGCCGACATTGTGCCATAATGTTGTGGCGCCCATGAATTTTGCCCAGAGTATATAGTTTTCCCAGATCCTGACAGACTTTCCGCCCGCGCCGGGCACACGTCTTATTATTGAGCTGCCGGGTTCTATGTTCATGGAGCAAAAGCCTTTGGGAAGTTTCGGGGGGACGCGTTTTTTTATTTTAAAAGAAACATTTGACGCAAAAGTTTTTCCGTTTATTTTCAGGGCAGCCGCCGCACTGTACGGGCCGGTTGAAGGGTTCCACGGGATGGGCCATTTGCCCACCCATTTGTCCAGTGCGGGATTATAGAGCAGCCGGACCTCTTTGATGCCGCCGACAGTTTCTATCTGTCTGTTTTTATGGAAGATCTTTGCGGTGCATACAGCGGACGATTTCATGTTTTCTGTGATTTTGGGCTGTTTTCTGAAAAAGTTTAAAACAGAATTTCTGCCCGGAACCGCTTCTTTGAATTCCGCGTAAAAATGCACTATCTCATAGCGCAGATATTCGGATTTATCAGCAGTCAGAAAAAGATTTCCGGCGTTTATGTTTGTGCTTGAAATAAAAAATAAAAAAAGTATAATAAATTTAGCGTTTTTCAATGTCCACCTGTTTTGTGAAAAATTATAAATAATCTGTTGAATTATATAGATAATTATTATAAGGGTCAATAGCAAAATATCCATGAAAACAGCCGCCTGAAAAAAACCTGAGAAAAGGAGCGGGGTGTATGAAAATTAAAATAAATGAGATATTTGAGGACATAGAGGGAGAAGGGGCGCTTCAGGGTTTTGGAACCTTATTTATAAGGTTTTCAGGGTGCAATTTAAGATGCAGATGGTGCGATACAAAAGGGTCATATATGAAAGGAACTTATATGACGGTTCCGGAACTTGTCCGGACAGTGAAAAAAAGCCCTTATAAATATATTAATATAACGGGCGGCGAACCTCTTGTGCAGAAAAAAATGCTTAAAGAACTTCTCTGGGAAATAAAAAGAAAATGTCCGGACAAGTTTGTATCCATTGAAACGAATGGTTCAAAGAATATATCCGGTCTGAAAGCTCACAGTATAAATATGGACATAAAACCGCCGTCATCCGGAGTCTGCAGGGAAATGGACCTTGATAATCTGAAAAGGCTGAAAAAAAAGGACCAGGTAAAAGCCGCGGTCAGCGGCGATAAGGATATGGAATATATACTGGAGATTCTGAAAAAGCACAGAACAAAAGCATCTGTTGTCATACAGCCGGTATTTGGAAAGATCAGCCCGAAAAAGATAGGCGGCTTTATTATGAAGAACAGGGTCAGCTGGAGGCTCGGTGTTCAGATGCATAAAATACCCGGAGGCACCCGGGGGCTGAAAAAAATTCTGCGTACACCGGACGGAGGGCGCGGATGAACAGGGGGAAAAAGCCTGTCTTAAAAGGGATGTTGTTATACTGGCTTGTTTTTCTGTTTTTCGGTATTCCGGGCGCAGCCGCGGCTTTTTGGGAATGGCGCAGTATAAAAACCGAAAAGTTTACGGTTTATTACAAAAAAGAATATGAGAACAGGGCCATAGAGCTTTTAAGCAGGCTGGAGTTTTACGCGGGAACAGCGGAGAAAATATGCGGTAATACCGCGGGGAACATTCCTGTTGTGCTTGAGTCCGCGGGCCGGCAGAGCAACGGCCTGGCAGATCCTTTGAGCAGGAAAATATCAGTGTTTAATTATGAGCCCCGGGCAATGGACTGGCTGTCTTATGTGGGTATTCACGAATACACACATATTCTGCAGATGAGCAAAGCAGGAGGGCTGCCCGGGCTGCTTACTGTTTTTTCGCCTCTGGCGTCCCCTAACTTCTCCGCGGTTCCTTACTGGATCGTTGAGGGCTTTGCGGTTTATGCGGAATCCCGCATCTCGCCTTTTGAAGGACGGTTAAATGACGGAAGTTTCACGGAAATAATAAACGCGTACGCGCGCGAAGGCAGGGAAATCTCTTTAATGGACGCGACTTACAGCCCCGCGGGCGTGCCCGGAGGAAGGGGCATATATATCTTTGGAGGATCATTTATACAATATCTTTCAGAAAAATTCGGGGAGGATAAAAATAAGCTTTTTCTTGAAAAACACGGTTCATCTGTTTTGTCTTATCTTACGCCGCTGATTCCCGCGCCGGGGATTGATCTGACATTTAATGAAGTTTACGGACATCCGCCGGAAAATTTGTGGAAACAGTGGCAGAAAGATTACGCGGATAAAGTTAAATCCGCGGAAACAAAAGGAACCGCTCTTACCCGGGACGGATGGTATAAAAGCGGCCTTTTTTTTAGCAGAGGCTGTCTTTATTACATTAAACGGCATACGGAAAAAACCGGCCCGTTTGAAACGCGGGGTTATTCGGAGATCGTAAAGCTGGATGCTGATTCCGGAGAGAAAAAAACAGTTCACAGGTCATCCGGAGGTTACAGCCTGCCTCCAAAAGCGCGTGATAACAGGATATTCTTCGGGGAATCAGAGATCCGCGGCGGTTATGCGAATAAATATTTTCTTGGCTATGGTTTTTATACGGTATTATCCGAAAAAAATACTGAGACAGGCAGGGAAAGAAAAATATATGAAGGGCATTTGAGGGCTTTTGGATTTTACGGCGGGGACCGGCTGATTTTAGCCGAAGACAAAGGGCCCGAAAAGGGAAGCAGGGTATTTATTGCGGACGGCAGCGGAAAAGAAATACGTGAACTTTACGACGGAGAATATCTGATATTTGATATTTTTTCAAAGGATGAATATATTGTGGTCTCGGCAAAAAAAGACGGGGAAAATCCTTCGCTTTTTCTGCTTGATGAAGATAAAGGCAGTCTTGTCCCTGTTGTTGATTCTTTATGGAGAGAAGAAAACCCCGCGGTTTACGGAGAGCGTATATTTTTCAATGGAAATTATGAAGGTATAAGAAAAGTTTATGCCTATGATATTAAAGAAAAACAGCTTTATTCGGCTGCCGGGACAGATGCGGCGCTGATGCCTGTTTTTAACGAAAAAACAGATGAAATAATATACGCGGATGTAAATACCAAAGGGAATGATATATATAAAACGGCTTTTGACCCGGAGTTTTATGAAATTCCCGAAGCACCCGAAAAAACAGCACCTGTAAAGAATCTTGATGAAGACGATTTCAAACGGGGCGGATATACGGATAATATCCCGTCGCTTTTTCCGCACAGCCGCATACCCGCGGGGTATTATGACGCGGCGGGACGCGCGCTTGCGGGGCTTGCGTTTATGGGAAAGGATGTCCTGGAGGATTTCTTTTATACGGGATATTTTATGTATGATATTAACCGGAAAAGAACAGCCGGCATGATTTCCGGATACGCATATGTTTTTCAGCCGGCTGCCATAAATTTAGAATACTCAAATTACGATATAGCCGGCAACAGATATGATGAAACCGCGTCTGTGACAATGTCAGTGCCTTTTTTTAAAAGTTACATGAAAGGATTATCCGGTCTCAGCGGAATTGTAGGATATGAGGCGTATGACAGCCTGAAAAAGAACAGGCTGAGGGCGGGCCTGAATGCGCAGATCAGGTATCCTTTTTTTGACGCGGCGGCGGCTTATACATATTATTCGGGAAACGGGATTTCTTTTGACAGCGGCAGCCATATAACAGAATTAAAAGCTTCTTTTTATATAGAAAACGGAACCCTGGAATTCAGCGGCAAAAATATTTATTCGCGGGAATATATATACAGAATGAACCTCAGGTCGGGAACAGCGGTTGAATCAAAAAACATGAATTACGCCTCGGCGGAGCTGAAGCATCTTTTATTTAATGTAAGGTCAGGATTATGGAACCCGAATATTTACTTTGAGGATGTAATAGGGTCGGTTTTTGCGCAAAGTGTCTTATCTGAAGAGGGCCTGCGGGCCTGTGCGGGAGCGGCCCTGCATATTGAAACAAAAATGTTCTTCGGCGCAATGATTGACTGGGGAATACGCGCGGGCATCACTGAAAATGCCGGTGTTTTTGTGAACTTATTCGCGGGAACACCGATGCTTTAGGTTTTTTACGCGCATGTTAAGGGCAGGAAAACAGTGAAAATACTATGACCCTGAAAGGCTCCGCGGTACGGCCGCGGATGTATGTTAAAAAGGAGGCTTGAAAATGAATGAAAAAGAATTTGCTTTTTTATGGGATATAGACGGTGTAGTGGCTGATTCACCGCATGAAAAGGCATGGAGAGAAGTGGCGGAGATGCCCGAGTGGGGGATTACGGGAGTAACCCCGGAATTTTATCAGAATTACGTGGCGTCCAGGCCCAGAACAGAAGGCGCTGAAAATATTTTAAGTATGCTGGGCGGTTTTGAAAAACTCGGGGCCGATACGCCGGAGAAAAAAAAGGAACTGCTTGATAAATACAGCAGCCAAAAAAACAGGATCATAGTTGATCTGATAACCAAAGGCGGGTTCGGTGTTTTTGAATCGTCGGTGATGATGATCGTTGAAGCGAAAGCACGGGGCATCAGACTCGCTGCTGTTTCGGCTTCGAAAAACGCGAATACAATGCTTAAAAAAATAAATGTAAACAGTATAGTTCAGAAAAACAATCCGGGCGCGGGATACGGCTTTATAAAAAACGATACTGCGGTATATGACCTTTTTGACGTAAATCTGTCCGGGAAAACAGTGCCCGGCGGCAAGGCGGAGCTGTTGAAGATCTCTGCCGGGAAAATATCGGATATAACACACGGGGAAGCGAAAAAGTTTGTTGTGTTTGAGGACGGCATTTCAGGGATTGAATACGCAAAACAAAACGGATTTTTTGCGGTGGGAATAATACGGATAGGGACACGGCAGGATTTTGAAAAGGCCGGGGCGGATATTATAGTCAACGACCTTTCGGAAACATCATGTGATGAAATTTTAAAGCAGCTGGCAGGGAGGGGCGCCGGACCGGAATGATCC
>CAYTNY010000064.1:8034-12897 GCA_964439215.1 uncultured Spirochaetia bacterium | reverse complement strand
GAAATAATGTGTCTGCTGTGCGTGTCGCCCCCCGTGCGGGGGCGTGGATTGAAACAAAGTTTATGGAATTATCATTAAAGTTAAGAATGAGTCGCCCCCCGTGCGGGGGCGTGGATTGAAACGATTTTTGAATTTAAAACGCTCTTTGCGTCAAAGTCGCCCCCCGTGCGGGGGCGTGGATTGAAACTTGCAGTGTGTCCCCGACAAACGTATATTCCCTGTCGCCCCCCGTGCGGGGGCGTGGATTGAAACACGTTACAGAGAGTTTGTCTACGGCTTCTTTGGGTCGCCCCCCGTGCGGGGGCGTGGATTGAAACGACTGCTGTTGTGCCTACGATCGAACTTGACGGCGCGTCGCCCCCCGTGCGGGGGCGTGGATTGAAACGCAACATACCTATAAATGCCGTACCTGGTTTGAGGGTCGCCCCCCGTGCGGGGGCGTGGATTGAAACCATTTCGCATAAGCGTTTTCTTCTGAAAGCCATATGTCGCCCCCCGTGCGGGGGCGTGGATTGAAACATGGATACAGTTAAGAAATAATGTGTCTGCTGTGCGTGTCGCCCCCCGTGCGGGGGCGTGGATTGAAACTTTGAGTCGGATGGTTATGCAGGGATTGTCAAAGTCGCCCCCCGTGCGGGGGCGTGGATTGAAACTATGTCGGCGCCTACTGCTCGATTAAAAGCGATTGAGTCGCCCCCCGTGCGGGGGCGTGGATTGAAACCGAGTAGGATCAGAATAAGCATGAGGATCAGCAAGTCGCCCCCCGTGCGGGGGCGTGGATTGAAACTTGTTATCAGTCTACATCAGCGATCATTAATCGTGTCGCCCCCCGTGCGGGGGCGTGGATTGAAACAATAGAAGGCACGGTAATGCCGATGCCGGACAGTGTCGCCCCCCGTGCGGGGGCGTGGATTGAAACTTATAAGTGAAGATGATAAAAAGACGCTGCGCGAGTCGCCCCCCGTGCGGGGGCGTGGATTGAAACTTGTACTTCTGCAAGAGCACAGCGAATTGCAAAGTCGCCCCCCGTGCGGGGGCGTGGATTGAAACAGCCCAACGCTGTAACTGCATAGCAACACGCCAAGTCGCCCCCGTGCGGGGGCGTGGATTAAAACCAGAAAGTTGGTGTTGTGATTTATTGGAAATTTATTGCCGCCCCCGCATGGGGGATGCGGCAGGGATAAAAATTTTCATTACAAAATCGGTGTTTGTGTTGGTTTTGCAGAGAGAATAAATTTGCCTAAAACACCCGCATTTTGTATAATAAATATATAAAATAATAATAAAAAATGGAGGTTTGAAATGACGGGAAGTGAAAAAAAGCAGGGCGGGCGCCTTAACATAATACAGAAAACATCAATCTTGGGGACAGACAGGGAAGGGAAGACAACGTATAAACTCAGTTTTTATATTGATGATAAACAGATAAAATCAAAAAACGGAATGGAAGTTTACGCTGTTGAAGTGCTTGATAAGGACGGAAAATTAACGCGTTTTGAACAGTACGGCGATGTTCCGGACGGGCGCGTCAGGGAGCTTTATACAAACGGGGAAATAATGATGGAAAAAAACTACTTCAACGGCCAGAAAAACGGACCGTATAAACTTTATTATCCTTCGGGTAATCTGTGGAAAGAAGGAAGGTTTTCAAATGATCAGATAATCCGGCTTAAAACATTTTCTGAAAACGGAAAACTTGTTTCGGATAAAATATTCGCCGAAATTGTAAGCATCCGCACAGGCGAAACAGAGGTGTTTTATAAGCAAGGCAGGGAAATAGCCAGGTGGGTGCATTCGCAGGACGGAACAATTAAAAGATACGGAGAAACAATAGACGGTCTTGTGAAATATTATGTCGGCAATACTCTGAAAGAAGAGCATACTTATGACGAGGGGCAGCTGGTTTCAATCAAAAAATACAATAAAGACGGCAAGGTAATATCCGAAAGAAAGTTTAAATCGGAAGATCTGCCGCAGAATTAAAAAAAGAAAGCGGGTTTAAATGAGATTTCTTGCTTCAGCGGCCGCGGTGCTTGTATTTGCGGCATCGGGATTTTGCGCTTCAATGTTTCCGATGGTTCTTCCCTGGGACGATGCTTCGCATAACGCGGCGGATATATCGCATCTGATACCGCCAAACGCGGGTTCTGACGGATTTGTGTATGTAAACTCCGAAGGGCGCCTTGCCGCGGGCGGGGACAGGATAAAGTTCTGGGGCAATAACCTGAATTTTGACGGCGCGTTTCCCGGGCACGGGGAGGCTGAAAAAATCGCGCAGAGGCTGCGCAAATTTGGGGTCAATCTTATACGTTTTCATCACCTGGATATGTGGAGCGTTTGGACAACGACAAATCCTGACAGAGAGCTTAATCCGGCGCAGATGGATAAGCTGGATTATCTGATTTATCAGCTGAAATTAAACGGCATATATTCGGATATAAATCTTCTTGTGGCAAGGCCCTTTGCTTACAGTGCTTCTCTCGGCGACCTGCATCCCGATATACAGCAGATTGATGACTGGAAAGTGCGGGCTGTTCTGGGTTTTTTTGATCCGCAGAACAAAGAACTCCAGAAAAAATACGCTTATGATATGCTGACCCGTGTTAATCCTTATACGGGAACTGCCTATATAAACGAACCTGCTGTTGCGTTCATAGAGATAAATAATGAAAACGGACTGATCCACGCTTTTTTGTCGGGGCAGACAGATAATCTTCCGGCGTATTATGACGGGCTTTTAAAGACGCAGTGGAATGACTGGCTGCAGAACAAATATACGGATCATGCGAATCTTGAAACAGCCTGGAACGTTATTAATGAGCCGCTGGGCGCTGAGATGCTATTAAACGGGGATTTTGCGTCCGGCGCCGCTGCGCCGTGGAATTACAATTCGCAGTCCGGTGTTGACGGCGGTGTTTCAATAGAAACAGGCACGAGCCCGGACGGCATGAATGCGGCGCGGATAGATGTAACAACACCCGGAACAGCAGGGTGGCACGTTCAGTTCAATCAGGGAGGACTTAATGTAACAGAAGGACACCCTTATACCATAACTTTTTACGCAAAGGCGGATATGGACAGGACAGTTTCGGTTGATCTGGGTATGGATGAGTCTCCCTGGGAAAATCTTGGTTTTTCTGCAGACATAGAGCTGACAAATGAATGGCAGCTGTTTACGTTTACGTTCGCGCCGAATGCTTCTCATACAAATGCCAGAATTAATTTTGGAAATATGGGATTGTCCGCAGCCTCTTATTGGTACACAGATATCTCGCTTAAACCGGGCGGTATTTCCGGTATTTCAACGGAAGAAAACCTTGATACAACAGGCATTGAAAATTTCAAGCACTCCGGAGGAACGCCCAGAACCGCTGAAGGCAGGCGCGACTGGTTCAGATTTCTTGCGCAGACAGAAGAAGATTACTGGCTTGAAATGAAGGATTATGTGGAAAATACACTGGGCGCTCAGTCTGTGGTATTCGGAACAGTTATCGGATGCTCAATTCCCAATATACAGGCAAATTTTGATATGATTGACACACACTCATACTGGGAACATCCGTCGTTTCCCGGAGAGCCGTGGAGCAATACGGACTGGTATGTAAGAAACAGGGCAATGGCAAACAATCCGGACGCTTCCACAATAGCGTCTCTGGCGATGAAAAGCGTTCTTGATAAACCGCACGCGGTTACTGAATACAACCATTCAAACCCCAATACATTTGTATCAGAGGCAATGTTCTTTCTTTCTGCTTACGCTTCTTTCCACGACTGGGATGTAATAATTCCTTTTGATTATAACAGCGATACGCTGTGGGATTCCGGACAGCTGGAGGGATTTTTTACGATGAATCAGGATCCCGTAAAAATGGCTTCGCATCAGGCTGCGGCGGGCGCTTTTCTGCGGGGTGATATTTCCCCTGCAAACGATACGGTTGTAATACCGCTGGATAGAACAACTGAAATAGAAGAACTCTTAACAGCCCGGGCTTGGCAGCTGGTTGACGGCGCAAAACTGGGAGAAGACCCGAAGACCGCTCTTATACATAAAGTGAAACTGGCGGTTGAAGGGCAGGATGCGCCTTCCGGGTCCCTGGCTCCGGGCACAACAGATGTTTCGGGAAATGTATTTACATCCGATACAGGAGAAATTGTGTGGGATACATCTGTTTCTGACAGGGGCGTTCTTGTTGTTGATACGCCTATGACGAAATTTCTCAGCGGTTTTTCCGGAGGCAGGACATTTTATCTTTCAGGCGTTACAATAACCGCGGGTGCGGGGCTGCAAAACGGTTTTTCCTCAATAGCTGTCAGCGCAAAAGACAGCGGCTCGGTGGAAGCGTCCACGAGCCTGCTGATAACCGGCCTCGGCGCGCAGCACAATACAGACGCGCAGTGGTATGAGTATCCTGATACGCCCGTGAGTTTTCCGCCCGCGGAAGGAATAAACTTAACCCACAGAAATCAATGGGGATCAGCTCCGTCGCTTGTTGAAGGAGTTGAGGCGAATATAATACTTCCGAGTGCATACGAAAACACAACGGTTTATGCTCTTGACAATACGGGCGCGAGAAAGACAACAGTAACGGTTGTAAATGAAGGGAACTTTGCTTCTTTTAACATACATCCGGATTATGAATCCCTGTGGTATGAGGTATCGGTCCATCATCCCGGATATACACCCACAATGACCCCCACTATAACGCCTTTTTTTACGGCAACAAACACACCCACAATAACACAGACCCCGACGGCTGCTGTATCGGATACTCTTGATGATTTTGAAAATCTCGGCACAGACCAGAACCTGTGGGGAGGCTGGTGGTATGCTTACACGGATTCTGATGATGACCCGGAAAGCAC
>CAYTNY010000064.1:0-7934 GCA_964439215.1 uncultured Spirochaetia bacterium | reverse complement strand
TTCCGAACACAGCACTTATCAGTATGAAATTACAACAACCGCGGGCTGGGAATTTGTTGATATTCCTTTTTCATCTTTTACGCAGCCGAACTGGGGGGCTGTAATGGATTTTGAGCTTGAACGGTCGCAGGATCTGCAGTTTAAAATAAATGATGCCGGAGCTTTTGATTTTGAGACCGATGACATAGCTTTTTATTATCCCGAAGCCGCGGAAACCGCCGTAAATACCCCCACCGCAGTGTTTTCCGAGACACCGGCGGCGTCATTAACTCCTACCGTTACTTTAACTCCCGGGAAAAAGGCTTCTGAAAATCTTAACAGCGCTTATGCTTATCCTTCAATGCTTAATATTAAGGAAGGCCAAAGGCATCTGTATTTTACGGGTCTTGCGGACAAAACAATCCTGCAGCTGTATAATATGCAGGGGGAGCTTTTATTTGTTTTTGAACGTGAAACACCTGCGGGCGAAATGGCAGTGGATTTCGGGAACCTGCGCAGAAAACACAGGCAGTCATCGGGTATTTATATTTATGTTTTAATTGACGGTGACGGAAATAAAAAAACAGGGAAGATTGCGATTGTAAGGTAGCCGGAGTATTCAATGATTCTGCCTGCTGCCAACGCTTTATGATACAGGCTGCTTTATGCAATACGTTTTATCCGCAAGGCGGATATTTTTTATTTAATGCCGTAAAATTCAAAACTTTAAAGCCTGAAATTTATGTTTCTGTTTTTTAACCTTTGACCGTTGGTTTTTTCCTATAATGTTGAAAAATAAAAGAAAACGTGTTATAAGGGCGTAATAAAGGACAGGGAAAAAATAAGGGAGCGTAAAATGAAAAAAAACATTTTTACGGGTTTGTTTGTTTTTTTATGTTCAATGGCTTATGCGTATTCTTCAATTAATATATTTGTGGAAGGCGCGGATGAAAGCAGGCCTTATAATTACACCGTAAAAGCAGAGAATATAGAAAAAAACGGATATAATTCCATACCGGATATTTTATCCGGACTTTCGGAGATAAATGCCGTCAGCAGAAGTTTTTCAAAAATCCAGGCTGATATTTCTGTTTTGGGCGGGTCTTTTGAACAGACAGCGGTGTTTCTGGACGGAGTCAGAATAAATGACCCGCAGACAGGACACTATAATTTTGATATTCCCGCGACGATCCTTGATATTTCGGGGATAACCATACATAAAAAACCGGCTTTAATATCCGGCGCGGACAGTTATTCCGGAGGAATAAGCATAGATACAAAAAAGCCTGTAAAAAACGAATTCAAGTACCGTTCCGTATATGGATCGCATAATACATTTCAAAACACATTTTTAATGATGAAAAAAATAAATAAGTTCGGTTTTTCATTAAGCGGGGAAACGGCTTCAAGTGCGGGATATTCTGAAGGCACTGATTATATAACGAAGACTTTCTTTTTTAAGGCCGGTTACGGAGATATATACCGCTTCACCCTGGGTTTTGATGAAAAAGATTACGGGGCATATGATTTTTATACTCCGGGAGCCGGAATGGATTCAAGAGAATTTGTAATAACAAAATATATGGCTTTTTCCGCGGAGCCTATGAAAGGACTGCGGGCGGATGTCTATTTCAGAAGCCATTATGACCGTTTTATACTTGCGGATTCGGATCCTTCCTATTATAGCAACAGGCATACTACCGGGACATACGGGATAAATCTGAAATACAGCAGGGATATTTCACAAAATATAAGAGGCAGTGCGGCATATAATATAAACAGGGATGAAATGCAAAGTTCGGGTATGGGGAATCATTACCGTTTCAGGTCCGCTATATCGGCGGATTGTTCTTTTCAGCCGGGGAGAAACTGGGAGGCAAAATTGAAATTCGGAGCTGAAAAAAACCACGAAGGCGGGGAGTGGGGATTTGTTCCTTCTTTGCTGCTGGAATATGACATAATGCCGTTTATGGATGCTTATATATCTTACGCGCATTCTTTAAGGCATCCGAATTTTACGGAACTGTATTATGACAGTCCTCTTAATAAAGGCAGTCCTGAGTTAAAACCGGAAAAAATAAAAAGTTTTAATACAGGTTTTAATATTGATATAGGGGCGATAGGGTTCAGGGCGGAAGGTTTTATAAAAAGAGGGCTGGATATTATAGACTGGGAAAAAGAAGATGAATCGGAAAATATATGGAAAATAAAGAACATAGGAAAAATAAATACTGCCGGGTATACGGTTTCGGCGGGGTTTCCCGTGAAATTTTTTGATTTTTACGCTGATTATACATACACGGACTCATACGCCGAAAATTCATATATATCAAAATACGGAATTACAAATCTCAGAAACAAACTGGATCTTGGTGTTGAATTTGAAATTCTAAAATGCCGGGCAGCGTTTATTTACGGCTATAAAAATTACGACAGCCGGGATGATTATTTCAGCGCGGCGGATATAAAAGTTTCGCGGAAATTCCGGGATGTGTTTGAGGTTTTTTTAAAGGGAGAAAATATATTTAATTCTTATTTTAAAGAAATCCCGGGAATACCCGCGGCCGGAAGGTACTTTGAAGCCGGCATAACCGCGGTTTATTGATAAAGGAGAAGCAATGAATAAAATTAAAATTATAGCAGCGGCTCTAATGATATCTGCGGCGGCTGTGCAGACAGCGGCAGGACCGTATGAATTTGCAGAGCAATACGCGGATGCGGACCAGAATCCCGTAATGGTTTTGAGCCCGGCCGGGGAAAGAGCCGTTGGATATACTATTCCCGCGGATCTTGACGGTGACGGAACTCCGGAAATGGTAGTGCCTTATATAGTCAGGCAGCCGGAAAATTACGGAAAAGAAGGCAAACCGAAACAGATAATTTCGGTGGATGTTGTGAAAGGAAGCGAAAAGACAAGAGGTGTTATAGAGGCGGGAATAGATTATATAAGGGATCCGGTTGTTTATCTGACGGTCAAAAAACCCTCGAAAAACAGGAATCCTGAAATTTTTCTGCTGGTAAATGACGGAGCGGAAAAAGGGATGAATAAGAAATTTCTGCTTGCGTATTCCGGCTTTGATCCGGAAAAAGAAAATAATGTAAAGCGCCTCAGAACGTTTAAAATGCCGTGGGAATTTATTTTCAGGCGGTTTTCGGGCGATCCTGTTATTGTTGTATTTGAAACGGAACTGAAAAAGAAAAAAGGGACTTTTTATATATATCCGCCGGATGAAAGCGAAAGCCTGCCTGAAATATCCGAAGAAAGCCTGGAAAATTTCAAAGAAGAACTCGCGGAATACAGAAAAGATATAGCCTGGACATATGCCGGAGAATAAAAATATTTTTTAAAAAAGAGTATCCGGTTTTCCGGACGGAGCGTCCTTTAAAAAAACCGTATCATCGTATTCGGGGTCTTTTAAATCTTCCATAAAACGCGTGGACCAAAGATCCGCGGAGTGAATTATAAGAGTAAGAGGATAAAGCCCGTATTTTATATCTTCAAACGACGGAACATAAGGGCCGTCGTGATATGCGATTGCCTGCATTTCTTCCTTTGAAAGGTCCACAAATTTAGAAATCAAAAGCAGGCTTTTGTGCGCGCCGGAAAAACTCAGCTGTTTTTTATTCCAAAAATAAGGTTGTTTTTCTTTTGAAAACGAGGAATTTTTCTGGTATGTCTCGTTTTCAAAGCCGTCGGTTGCTTTATGAGCGTCATGAAACAGCGAACAGAGTATTACGGCGCTGTCCGGATAAGAAGGCGCCAGAGCTTCCTTTATTTTTAACGCTGTTTCACAGACGCTTATTGAATGCATTATAAGCCCGCTCTCAACGCACAGGTGAAATTTTGTGGAAGCAGGCGCGGTTAAATAACCGTGTTTTTCAAGATATGACGCGAGTTCTTTTACGCCTTTTCTTGAAGATATCCGTGAAAGAAATTCTCTGTATTTTTTTATTGAATCCTGCGGGTTCATAAAATCCTCCGTTGATTTTTTATTATAATACTATGTGAAGAGCATAAAAGCAAGGGAGGAAGAATAGTTTCGAGTTCCAGGTTCCAAGTGCAAAGTGCAAGGGCGGAGCAGGCGCAGGAATTCGGTTTTGTTTTCTCCCTCTCCCTCCACCTCTATGGGGGAGGATAGAGTATGTTACAGGCGGTCTTTTGCCTGTTACATACTCTTGGAGGGGGTTAAGCAGCGGCTGGACCGGCTGAAGCATACATTAACGCCCGCCCGAAAATCCGGGTTTGCTTTTTTGAATTTTGTTCTTTTAACCTTGAACTACTATTCCAAGGACTCGGGCATTGTGTTTTCGGAAAACAGGAAAAAAATAAACTCTTTTTAAATATATCCAAAAAGTTTTTTTTTGATGGGTTGCTTGAATAAAAACTGCGTAAGGCCTTGTTTTATGGGGTTTTTGGGTGAAATGCTATATAAAACAACTGATTTCAGGGCATTAAAGGCTTGTGATATGCAAAAAAACCACAATATATAGGTGTTTTGAGCGATTGAGATGTGGGAAAATACCATATATTATGTGATTTTTATAAAAAAAAGTGTTGACAGATAAAAGACAATACCATATATTGTGTTTGAAAGAAAAAAAAATCGCAATATCTTGTTCTTTTTTCTTGACAAAAAACAGGCTGGTGTTATAATCCACGAAATCATAAAAATAAAAAAGAAAAGGGGAGCGTTGCATGGGCAAAATTCAGTATGTTTTAAAGCGTAATGGAGACCTGGCGGCTTTTGACAAGAAAAAGATTACGGATGCGATCCATAAAGCTTTTAAAGCGAATAAAACCGAGGCGCCGGAAGAAGCGGAAAAAACAGCGGCGCAGGTTGTATCAATTCTTGATGTTGTTTATAAAGACGGCAGAGTTCCTACCGTGGAAAATATCCAGGATATAGTTGAAACAACACTTTTAAACAACGGCTATAATACAATCGCAAAATCTTATATTCTTTACAGGGACCAGCACAGCAAACTCAGGGAAGTAAAGGATCTGATGGAAGAATCAACTTCCATGATAGATGATTACCTGAGAAAACTTGACTGGAGAATCAAAGAAAATTCAAATATGAGTTATTCTCTTCAGGGGCTTAACAACCATGTGTCATCCATAATGACATCAACTTACTGGCTGAATAAAATTTATACTCCGGAAATAAAAGAAGCTCACACATCAGGCGATATACACATACATGATCTCGGACTGCTTTCGGTTTATTGCTGCGGCTGGGATCTTAAGGATCTTTTGACAAAAGGATTCGGCGGTGTGGAAGGAAAAATAGAATCCGCGCCTCCTTCGCATTTTGAATCCGCGCTTGGTCAGATAGTCAATTTCTTTTATACCCTGCAGGGCGAGGCCGCCGGAGCCCAGGCTTTTGCGAATTTTGATACGCTGCTTGCTCCTTTTATACGGCATGAAAAATTAAGCTATGAAGGAGTGAAAAGAGCGGTAAGAAGATTTGTTTTTAACATGAACATTCCCACAAGAGTGGGGTTCCAGACGCCTTTTACCAATATTACAATGGATCTTGTTGTTCCGGGGAATATGAAAGATGAAGCGGTTGTGATCGGCGGTGAAATACAGGATTCTGTTTACGGGGATTATCAGGAGGAAGTGTACATAATAAACAGAGCGTTTGCGGAAGTAATGCTTGAAGGGGACGCGAAAGGAAGAATATTCACTTTCCCCATACCCACATATAATGTAACACCGGATTTTGACTGGGATAATCCGGTTCTTGATCCTGTATGGGAAATGACGGCAAAGTACGGAATTCCGTATTTTGCCAATTTTGTAAATTCTGATATGAGTTCCGATGATGCGCGCTCCATGTGCTGCAGGCTCAGGCTTGATAACAGGGAGCTGAGGAAAAGAGGCGGCGGACTGTTCGGTTCAAATCCGCTGACCGGATCCATAGGCGTTGTCACAATGAATCTGCCGAGGCTGGGATATAAGTTTAAAGGAGACAAAGAAGGCTTTTTTAAAGAACTTCTTTTTCTTATGGAGATTGCAAAGGAGTCGCTTGAAATAAAAAGAAAAATGCTTGAAAAGCTGACGTCACTCGGGCTTTATCCTTATTCAAAGCATTATCTGAACAATATACACGAACGCCACGGAAAATACTGGGCCAATCATTTTGCGACAATAGGGCTTATAGGAATGAACGAGGCGCTTTTGAATTTTATGGATAAAGACATAACAACAGAGGAAGGCAGTGCGTTTACCGTGGAGGTTCTGGAATTCATGAGGGACAAATTAATGGAGTATCAGGAGGAAACCGGAGCCCTGTTTAATCTTGAGGCAACACCGGCGGAAGGCACCTCGTACAGGCTGGCAAGAATAGACAGGGAAAAGTTTCCGATGATAAAGCAGATGGGAACAAAGGAGCCTTATTATACGAATTCCACGCAGCTCCCTGTTTTTTATACAAATGATGTGTTCAAGGCGCTTGAACATCAGGATCCGATACAGACAAAATATACAGGCGGTACGGTTTTTCATATATTTCTCGGCGAGCGCATAAGCAATATAGAGTCAACCAAAGTACTGGTGAGAAAAATCGCGGAAAAATACCGTATTCCTTATTATACGCTTTCTCCGACGTTCAGTGTATGTCCGGTTCACGGATATATAGCCGGTGAAAAAAGAGAGTGTCCGATATGCAAAAAAGACGCGGAGCAGAATATCAAAAAAGAGATAAACGAATTAAACGAAAAAATACAGATGTAAACAAGGAGGAACACATGAGCAAAGAAGAAATGAAACTAAGGGTGGCTGAACTTGAAAAACAGCTGCAGGAAGTTAAAGGCTCTGAATGCGAAATCTACAGCAGGATAGTAGGATATTTCAGGCCGGTTAAACAGTGGAACAACGGCAAACAGGAAGAATTTCTGGACAGAGAAACATTTGAATCACAGAAACCGTCTGTAAAAGAAACGGTAAATTAAATTTATTTCTGAAGAACAGGCGGGAAAATGATAATAAACGGCTTTAACGGTACATCAGTTATAGATTTTCCGGGGAAAATAACAGCTATAGTATATACTTCACCGTGTAATTTTAAATGCCCTTACTGCCACAACAAGGACCTCGTGGATAAGAATATCAAAACGCTTGATACTGATTATATTCTGAGTGAAATTGAAAACAGGAAAAATTTTATTGATGCGGTAACCCTGACCGGCGGCGAACCTTCGCTGCATAAAGATATTGTGGATTTTGCGCTTAAAATTAAAAAATACGGGCTTCTTGTAAAGCTTGATACAAACGGCCATAAACCGGAAGTTATAGAGGAAATGACAGAAAAAAAAGCTGTTGATTATTTCGCGATGGATATAAAATCATCGCCGGAAAAATACTCAATGGCAGCCGGAGCAGAGGTTGACCTTGAAAAAATCCTGAGATCAATAACGCTTATTATGAACTCGGGAATACATTATGAGTTCAGGACCACTGTTGTGCCGGGGCTCGTTAATGAGGAAGATATCGAAAAAATATGCGGTATTATAAAAGGGGCGGAAAAATATATCCTTCAGCAGTATTCAAACGAAAATACTTATAAAAAGATGATGCGGGCGGTAGAGCCTTATTCGTATGAAACAATAGAGGCTATGGCGGAAACCGCGGAGAAATACATTCCGGAAGTTAAAGTGTATAACGCAGAAAAGGTCGGATAAGAAGCAATGTTTTCAGCGGCTTGAAAACATTTTAGTTTTTCCGGGGCTGTAATATAACTGCGATCAGAACTTCTGAAGTGTAAAATGAATTGCAACAACTAAATCATCCGGAAATACATCGAAATACAACTCTCTCTAATTCTTTTTTGGTATTTTTTTGATTATATTTAAAGTAAATACCGGCAAAGCATGCAAGCATTCATCCTTTGCTCGCCGAGGTAGAGGGAATTAGTATACCCTCCACCTCTATGGGGGAGGATAGAGTATGT
>CAYTNY010000063.1:0-12962 GCA_964439215.1 uncultured Spirochaetia bacterium | reverse complement strand
ATAAATAACTGTATGAATTAAGTGTTCCGGTATGTGCGAAAAAAAGGAATTTGATCCTATGAAGTGCCGCAATAAAACCTGCAATCTGGAGTAATATAAAAATTTTTAAAAATCTATTGACAAATATCTTTTGTTTTTGTAAAGTAAGTAAACACTTACTGATATAAAGGATGAAAAATGCCCGTAAAAACAAAACAGAAAAGAATGCCCGCGGAAAAGCGCAGGGTGCAGATAATGGAAGAGACGATGAAGCTTGTTGCGCGCAGGGGATTTGACGGGACAAAAACAAAGGATATCGCAAACGCGTGCGGCGTGTCGGAAGCGGCGATATTTAAAATATTCAGGTCAAAACAGGAGATACTTCTGGCGGGCATTGAATATAAATTCAGCGGGCCGAAAAGGGAGCTTATACGGAAAGTGAACTTTGACCCCCGAAAGCCCGAAATTGCGATGAGATTTGTGGCCAATGACATATTCGAAACCGTGGAAAACAATATTGATATAGTAAAGATGATTATACTCACATTTCTTGAACATCCCGAATATATAAAAAAACACATCAAAAAAGGGGCTCTTCTGGAGAAAAAAGTAATAATGGACGCGATGGAGGCGGGAATGAAGTCCAGGCTTTATAAGAAAATGGACGCTGACATTGCCGCGCCTCTTCTGCCCATAACTGTTATAGGCACGGTGATCACCCGTGTGCTTGCCGGAGGGAAAAAAACCGCGAAAAAAGAGCGTGAAAAAATCATTGACCAGATCATAGAGGTTTATCTTCACGGAGTGATGAAGGAAAAACCCGGAGGCAAAAAATGAAAAAAATAATAACTGTTCTGCTGGCCGGCATACTGGCCGCGGTTCCGGCGTTTGGCGCCGAAAAAATAAAATTGAGCATGGATGAAGCCGTGAAAAGAGCGCTTGAAAAAAATGAAACCGTGAGAATTGAAAAAGAGAAGCTGTTTGCGGCGGAAAATAATTTCAAAAGCACTGTTGCGGGGTTTCTGCCGCAGCTGAAAGCTTCTTTTGAATGGACAAAATATTACGAGAAACCTGTGATGGAATTTGATATGTCAGAAATGGAGGAAATGTTCAGTCCTCTTTTCGGGGCCCTCGGCCTGCCTCCCCCTGATATGGGTATAATGGAAATAGAGGCCGCGAGGGAATTTGAAACAAGTTTTGGACTGACGCTTGCGCAGCCGCTGTTCCTGGGCGGAAAAATGTGGAATGCGGCAGAGTCCGCCGGGCTGGCGAAAAAGGTGCAGGCGCAGGCTTATGAAGCGGCCGCCGCCGAGATAGAGTATTATACGAAACTTGCGTATCTGAACGCGCTTTATACCCGGGATGTTTATGAAATCAGCCGCTCGGCCTATGAAAGGGCGCTTGAAAACAGGGAACTGATGAAACGGCGCGTCTCCTCCGGCAGGATGTCAAGAATGGAAAATATAAGAATGGAAGCTGATATTGCGGTTAAAAAACCGAAAATGCTTGAGGCGAATATGAACCGCGAAACCGCGGCAAGAAGTTTAAAACGTTTGACGGGTATGGATGGAGGCGCGGAAATAGAGCTTACGGATGCTATGAGTGCGGAGTTCAGGGATTATGACAGGGAACAGCTGAAAAAGACAATGGAAGAAAACAACCCGCTGATAAAGATAGCGGAAGATATGGTATCCCTGCATGAAGCCCTGCTTAATATGGAGCGTTCGGCTTATCTGCCGGATATATACGGATTTGCCTCTTACCGATACGCGGGCGGAAGCGGCGATATTTTTATCGGCTCTGAAAATATAAACCGTATGATGCTTGTGGGTATAAAAGCGGAATATAACCTTTTCACAAGCGGAAAAAGAGTCTTTGAAAACAGCAGGGCGGAAAATGAACTGAACGAGAAAAAAATAAATCTGGAAAAAACCCGCAGAGAGCTTGATTTTGAACTTGAAAAGATTCTCCGCGAGTATGAAATGATGAGGCAGACTTACGGGGAAATACTTAATTCCGTAAAACTCACACGGGAAGCCTATAATACCGTATATGAAGTTTTTGAGTCGGGATTTGCCACGAGAAATGACCTTAATGACGCTGAAAATAGTTATGACGAGGCTGTAAAAGGGCAAAAAAGGCTGCTTTTGGGAATAAACTCCGCTGCCGCGGGCATAGAAAAACTTACGGGAGGCGGCGGACAATGAAAAAAACAATTTTCCTGTTAATGCTGGTTTTTGCCGTATCCGCGGGCGCGCGCGTGGCTTTTCTGGAAGCCGAGAGAAAAAAAGAAACCGTCAGCATTGAAAATATAAGGAAATCCGAAGGCCGGCCTGTTGACGTGTTTGCGGCAAAATCGGGCAGTCTTGAACTTTTTACCCGGATATCCGGCAGATACCGCGGCGGATATATAAATGCTTATATCCCGCGGAACAAAGCGGAAAAGATAAGAGCAAAACAGGTTTTTGTTTCTGATTCGGGCCTTGAAGGAAAAGTTGCGTATGTATCGCCCGCGCCGTCGGAAGTATCCGGGCTCTACACTGTACGCCTGCGGGCGCAAAACAACAGTATACCGGAAGGAAAGATAATAACAGCAAGAGTGAAAACAGGTGTTATAAAAGATACGGTATTGGTTCTTAATGAGTGCGTTTTTCCCGGAGGATATGTTTGGATTAATTCAAACGGTTATATGGAGAAAAGAAAGATCGTCATACAGGGGAAAAATCAAAAATTCACAGGCATTGCGCGGGGCGTGCGTGCGGGCGGGCACGCGGTAATTAATTACGGCGAAGAATTCACGCCCGGCGAAAAAATATCCGTACATAAAGTAAAAGGAGAATAACAATGCTGGCCAAACTTATAAAAAATCCCGTTACAACAGCTATAATCGTCCTGTTTTTTGTTATTCTCGGAATTTTTTCAATGCAGAATATGGTAATACAGCATATGCCTGACATAGATTTCCCCGTGGTCAGCGTAAGAGTTGTTTATCCCGGGGCTTCTTCCGAAGATATTGAAAATCAGATTGTAAAAACCCTTGAAGACGCGGTATCTGAAGTCTCTGACATTAATGACATCATATCCTATGCAAATGAAAATTACGCGCTTATAGTCATTCAGTTCAATCTGAATGTCAATCCCGATATAAAGTCCGTAGAAGTAAAAGACAGGGTAGAAGCAGTGATAAACCGGCTGCCGGATGGAGCTGAAAAACCGGTTATAACAAAATATGACGTGCTGGGAGAGCCCATAGTGAATCTGGCGCTCTACGGCGCAGATGATGAAGGAGCCCTTTATAAATACGCGGACAGGACAATAAGGGACAGGATGTCCGTAATAAAAGGCGTTGCCAATGTGCGGGTGCACGGAGGCAGGGAAAGACAGATAAACATTGAACTTGACAGCGGGCTGATGAGAAAAAACTACGTCGGCATAATGGATGTAATAGCGGCTGTTTCATATAAAAATATGAATGTACCCGGAGGAACAATAACCAGAGGTTCAAAAAAGATAAACGTGCGCCTTGTCGGGGAATATGATTCTCTCAAAGATATAAGAAATACAAACATAACAACATCTGAAGGAGCGTCAATAAGGCTTTCCGATATCGCGGAGGTCAAAGACGGATACGGTGAAATTGAATCCATTGCCGGCTATAAAGGAAAGAAAGCGGCTGTTATAGGCGTTCTGGCGCAGAAAGGCGGAGATGAGGCGGCTATAAGCCGTGAAGTCCAAAAACAGGCAGAGCTGCTCAGGGAAGAGCTGCCTGACGGCATGAAACTTGATTTAGTGACGGACAAAGGAAGCGTTATACTTGCCGAGACGCTTGTGTCTTACAGGAATATAATATTGGGAATATTACTCGCGTTTGTGCTGCTTTATTTTATGCTTGCGGATCTCAGGGCGGCTGTTATAGCTTCTATTGTTATACCTACATCCATTATATCAACGTTCTTTTTTCTGGATCTTTCGGGCTTTACCGTCAATATGCTGACGCTTATGGCTTTTGTGACCGCGCTTGGAACACTTATTGCCAATGCGCTTGTGGTTATTGAAAATGTTTCCGTGCATATGGAAAGAGGGGATGACAGGATTACCGCGGCTGTAAACGGTACAAAAGAAGTCGCGGTATCGGTATTTGCGGCGGCAGGAACCAATCTGGTTGTTTTTACCCCGATTGCGTTTGTGGAAGGCATTATAGGAAGATTTTTGAGCCAGTACGGGCTGACAGTGGTTTATGCCAGCCTTTTTTCACTGCTTGCTTCTTTTACTTTGACGCCGATGCTCTGCGCGCTTTTTCTTAAAACCGGCAAAAAAAAGAAAAAAGGAGCCTGGGCCGGAAAAGTGTCAAAGTATATGAATGCAATACTTGACGGAATGGTAAATGAATACAGGAAAATTTTTGACTGGATATTTTCCAACAGATGGAAGGTAATCGGCATAACCGTAATTCTTGCGGTTCTTGCTGTTTTGGGGATGAGTTATGTGGGCGGAGATTTTCTTCCGCATCACGACAGCTCCAGGATAGAAGCGGGGCTGAAAGCGGTTCCCGGAACATCAGTGGAGCGGACCGCTGAAATAATGGATGAACTGGAGGAATTTATAACATCAATGCCTGAAGTTAAAAATATGGTATATACAGCGGGCGGCTACAGAAGCTACGAGGCCCGGGCCTCTGTGAATCTGGTTCCCGTAAGCGCGAGAAAACGCAGTGATACGGATATTATGAAGGAAATAATACCGTTTGCCGCGCGCATACCGGGTGCGGATATCACGGTTTCCGCTTACAATGACCTTATGGGAGGCACTGAATATGATATATCGTTTGTGGTTTACGGGCGTGATTATGAGAAACTCAGGGTTTACGCGGCAAAAATAGAAAAAATTCTGAGAGAACACGATTATTTTATGACTCTGGAAACTTCGGATGAAACTCCCGCGGAGGAAATACGCTTTATACCTGATCCGGAAAAAATGAGATATTACGGCATAATGAACGCGCAGGCAGGCGCAGCTCTGCGCGCCGCCATTAACGGCAATGATTCCGCCGTATACAGGGACACGGACGGGGAATACAGCATAAATATTTCTCTGGCCGGGGATTATAAAAAAGATATTGAAGATATTAAGAAAATTTCTGTTGTTTCAAAAAAAGGACTCATACCTCTTGAAGCGCTCGGAGATATCAGCAGAGGAACAACGGCTCCAACCATAAAACGGCGAAACAAGAGCAGGATCATACAGTTTGACGGATTTCTTTATAAAGGCTCTCAGACAGAAGTTCAGAGATTTCTGGAATCCAAAATGGATGAAATAGGCTTTGAGGAAGGCTATGGCATAAGTTATGTCGGCATGTCGGAGATGATGATAGATTCAATGAAATCAATGATGAAAGCAATGCTGATAGCGACCATACTTACCTTTATGCTTTTGGCGGCCATGCTGAATTCTCTGAAAACTCCGCTTACCATCGCGGCTTCTGTTCTCACATCATTCGTAACCGTTGGCTTCTTCCTGTTTTTTACGAAATTCGGAATAAATATGGGATCCCTGGTGGCGTCAATAATGATGGTCGGGCTTGCGGTGAACAACTCCATACTTCTGCTTGATTACACTATACACAAATTACGCGAAGGTATGCAGGTCAGGGACGCGCTGTGGGAAGGCGTAAAAGCAAAGTTCAGAATAATACTGATGTCAACAGCCGCCATTATGGCCGGAGTGCTGCCCTCATTATTTGATCCTAATCTTGCCAAGTCTTCAATGGCCTCGGTTATTCTCGGCGGTATGATAGGTTCGTGGGTCTTTACCTTCTTTTTAACCCCTGTTGTATTTGAAATGACAGGCTGCCATAAAAGGCTGTGCCGGGAGAGAGAAAACCGGGAACCCGAAAGCGCCGAATAAAGGAATAAGGACTGAAGAATAAAAGAACATAAAAATATTGAGTTTTGAGTTCCGGGAAGAACAGAGAATAGTGGTTTGTGCTAACGCTCTATTATATAGGATTTTCAATTCCATACGTTTCATCCGCAAAGCGGATATTTGTGAAAACCGGAAAGATATTGTGTTTTCAATAAGAACAAAAAACAGTTTTAAGTTCCAAGGCTTGATTTAATATCCCGGCAGTTTTATGCATTCTTTTAAAAAAACAGCGGATATTTTTGATGTTCTTGGTTTTATTATATTGTCTTCGCCGCTGTAATTATTGTTGGTATATTTTTCACTTGGGAAACTCAACGCTTCCGGCGGGACCGATATGCGGTGTTTAAATCGGCGGCATCTATTTATTCATAGAGCGAGCAGCAATGTTGTTTTTAGAGTTTTTGCGAAAATTCTCAGAACCGCCGTAAAAATAGACATGAATACCAAAAAAAAGACTGAGCAGACCGTTTTTTTTAATAAAAAACATATATGAAGTTATACATTCATGTTATTATATTTAAAAAAAATGGAGGTATTTAAAGTGAAAAGAAATATTGCAGGAAACAATTTTTCTTATTTTTGGTTTTTATTGTTAGGCTTTTTTATTATTGCCGTATCGGGATGTTCTTCGGAAACGCCGTCAGAGCCTGAAATACCTTCTGCTTCTATTACTTTTCAGCAGGGATCAAACGGATATAACGGAACGTCGGATGCTTTTGTTACAAGTGTTGATTCTTCCGCGAACCATGGCAGCGATCATTATCTGTGGGTGGATATTACAGAATCTGCGGAATTTTATCTTGCTTGTCTTAAATTTGACCTGTCTTATCTTCTCCCCGGAACAGAAATACTTTCCGCGTATCTTACTCTTTACATTGCTGAAATAGACGGGCCTTTTGACGCATCGTTCTGGAGGTTTGGAGGAGACTGGGACGAAAACACAATTACATTTTCAAATATGTCCGGCGATAATCCCGTATTATTCCTGGAGCGGTCAATTGACACCACTGAAACATCCATAGAAATACAGCTGCCTGCTCAAATGGTGCAGGAGTGGGTAAATAATCCGGATATAAACCACGGAATTGTTATTTCTGAGGACAGTTCAGGGTCCGCAAATTATGTGAAATTTTATTCTTCTGATTTTACAACGGGTTCGTTTAATCCGAAACTCAGGATAACTTACAGGGAAGAATAGGTATTTAACCGTTAAAAGCACTTCCGGAATCTGGGAGTTGGCGGATTATAACAGACAAAAGGCAGTGCTTCCGCACTCCGGCATACGCGGAGAATTTCATTAAAAAACAGCGGTTTTTAAAAATAATATGCCTGCGGGTAATATGCATTGTGCGCGTCCGGGCAGAGCCGGTATTTCCGGAGAAGCTTCAAATTAAAAAATAATTATTGACAGGCGTTTTCTCCTCTGCTAACATATGCACGTTAGCGCATACAAACATATATTTTCTGAGGAGTCTTATTGTGGAGCAGAAAAAGAAGTTTTTTTATATCACAGGTGTTTTTGTTTTGTTTTATTTTTTTCCTTTTGACAGCGCAATAATAAAAAACGCCGTAATGGAAGCTTTGTATATGACCCGGGATTACGCGCGCGAGCACGTTTTACTGTGCCTTATTCCCGCGTTCCTGATAGCGGGAGCCATATCCGTATTCATAAAAAGCGATTCGGTTCTGAAATATCTCGGGGCAAAGGCGAATAAGTTTGTTTCATACGCTGTTGCTTCTGTTTCGGGAAGCGTGCTTGCCGTGTGTTCCTGTACTGTTCTTCCGCTTTTTGCGGGTATATATAAAAGAGGCGCGGGAATAGGCCCTGCTTCGGCGTTCTTGTATGCGGGCCCGGCGATTAATATACTGGCAATAATTCTGACAGCAAGGGTGCTGGGAATTGAAATGGGCGCCGCGCGGGTGATCGGCGCTGTATTTTTCGCGGTAATAATAGGGCTGATAATGCAGTTTGTATTCAGAAAGGAAGAACAGGAGAGAGTTGACGGCATTATGGCCCAAAGCAGTGATGCGGCAGGCGGCAAACCGGGGTGGAAGCTTATCTCCTATTTTTTTGTTATGATCGCTGTTTTGGTTTTTCTGAACTGGGGAAAAGACGAATCAATGCCGCTGTGGAACGCCGTATTTGAAGCGAAATGGATAATTTCAGGAGTCTTAACCGCGGTTCTTGCGTATATGGTTTTTGCCTGGTTTAATAAAGAAGAAAGAAAAGAATGGAGAAGCGAGAGTCTGGGTTTTGCGCTCCAGATAATGCCTCTTTTGTTTATCGGCGTGCTGGCAGCGGGATTTCTTCTGGGCAGGCCCGGACATCCGGCTCTGATACCCCAGCAGTGGATCGCGTCTCTTGTGGGCGGGAATTCCCTGCAGGCAAACTTATTCGCGTCTGCTGCGGGAGCTTTGATGTATTTTGCTACATTGACTGAAATACCCATACTTCAGGGGCTTATGGGCGCGGGAATGGGAAAAGGGCCGGCACTCGCTCTTTTGCTTGCGGGCCCGGCTTTGAGTATTCCCAATATGATGGTAATACACAGCATAATGGGGAAAAAGAAGACCCTTGTTTATATAGTTCTTGTCGTAATAATGGCAACAATTTCAGGAATGATTTACGGAAGTTTATTCTGATTTAAGGAGGATTTAAAATGGCGGACTGCTGCAATGAAGGGAATGAATTTATTTACGCCTGTTCAGGCGGATCTGATGTGGGTTTTATAAGCGACAGGCTGGCAAGGATGCTGTCAGTGGCAGGATACGGAAATATATCCTGTCTTGCCGGAATAGGCGGTGATATTGAAAAGTTTTTGAAATCAGCAAAAGAAGCCAAACGGAATATTGTTATTGACGGGTGCGGAATCAAGTGCGGAAAAAAAATGCTGAAAAACCGGGGTATCGCGTGCGAAAATTACGTTATTACCGAATTTGGCTTTGAAAAGAACAAAGCAGGCGTGTCCGACGATACGGTTAAAACTGCTTTTGACCGTATCAGCGGTATAATTGAAAATGATATACCGGACACGGCAAAAAACAGCGGCAGCGGGTGCTGCTGCGGAGGATAGTTTTATGGAAAAAGCCCTGAAAATTTTCGCGTCTCTGGCGGATAAGACCAGATTGAGGCTTTACAGGCTGCTTTTGAAAACCGATAAAGAGATTGCGGTATGCGAGCTCATAGACGCGGTAAAAGAGAGCCAGTATAATGTGTCGCGGCACCTTCAGATTCTGAAAAACGCGGGGATGGTAAAAGAAAAAAGAAACGGAAGATGGATACTTTATTCCGCTGCTGCTGATCCGGATGTAAATTTGTCGGATGCGGTTGTGAAAATGGATGAAACCGTTCTGAAAAAGGATTTTGAGCGCCTTGAAAAAAGGCTGAGCCTGCGCCGGAACGGAGAAATTATCTCGTGCCGCATTGCCGGCAATAATAAAAAAAGAGGAGAAAAAAATGGTTAAAATAACAGTTTTGGGGCCCGGGTGCATGAAATGCGAAAAGACCCTGGAAGCGGTAAAAAAAGTTGCTGCTGAAAACGAAGTTGAGGCTGAGATTGAGAAGGTAAGCGAAATAAATAAGATAATGGAATATAATGTTATGCTGACTCCTGCGGTGGCTGTTGACGGGAAAGTTGTGATATCCGGAAAAGTTCCGTCAGAAGAAGAGATAAAAAAGATGCTTGGCATTTAAAATACAAAAGGAGATTTGTTATGAAGAAAACACTGATTTTTATGAGTATGATTATTGTGCTGTTTATGTTTTCCGCCTGCGGAAACGACAGGGATACGGACAAAAAAAACGCTTCCAATAACGAACCCGAACCCGTGAGTATCAAAAAACAGCAAAACAGGAGCGCAGAGAGAACCGAGGCAAAGAAGGACGGCCCTAAATGGCACAAACCGGATTATAAAGAACAGTTTGGAGATTACAAAATAACTTTTGTGGAGCTTGGCTCCGTAAAATGCGTACCCTGCAAGATGATGGTTCCTGTTATGGAGGAAATTGACGAGAAATACGGAAATGAAGTAAATATCGTGTTTCACGATGTATGGACGCCTGAAGGCAGGCCGTTTGCAAAGGAATACGGAATAAGAGGCATACCCACCCAGGTTTTTCTTGATGAGAACGGAAAAGAATTTCACAGGAATATGGGATTTTATCCAAAAGAGCGGATTGTTGAGGTTCTCAGGCAAAAAGGAGTAAATATTGAAGGCAGCTGACAAAAAGAAAAAAATCCCGCGAAAAAGAAGACCGTGAAAAAGCAGGCGGCAAAAGCTGTTAAGAGAAAAGCTTCTCCGAAGCCCCGTAAAAAGACGGCAAAGAAAACCCCTGCCGGCGGAAAGAAAGCTGTTTATAAGGATAAGAGGATTACTGCGGCAGGCATACTGACGGCCGTGTTTTTTATCATCGCCTCGGCTGCGCTTGTCAGCGGCGGGCAAAAAGGCGAGATAATACTTGCTGTTGATTCTTCCGCCTGCCGGTGCATAAAGGCGCGCTGTGAAAGGGTGGAAAGACAGGTAAAAGATATGCTTGAAACCGAGAAGATTTCAGGGCTGGTAAAACTCAGTATTTATGACAAAGCTAAAGATAAAAAAACCGAAGAAATAATGGACAAATATGAAATGGGGCTTATTCCTCATATTGTTTTTATTGACAAAAAAGGCGATGCCATATACAGCGCCAACGCTTTTCGTTTCAGGTTAAATGACTTCCGCGGCACGATAATAACTGCCGTAAAAGGAGAATAATAGTGGTTCAGGAGATATTTACAAATCTTACGCTTGCGATGAGCGAGTCGGCGGGAATCGCGCTGACAGCCTCTTTTACATGGGGAATACTGAGTATAATACTGAGCCCCTGCCACTTGGCGGCGATTCCGCTGATTGTGGCTTTTGTGGGCGCTCAGGGAGATAAAATAGGAATTAAAAGGGCATTCTGCCTGTCAGCGCTGTTTTCCCTTGGCATACTTATAACAATTGCGCTGATAGGCGTTATTACAAGTATGGCAGGTATGATAGCGGGGGATCTGGGTATATGGGGAAATCTTATGATTGCGGTTATTTTTATCGTAATAGGACTGCATTTAATAGGTCTGCTGCCGATGCCTTTTCTGCAGTCAGCCTTTAATCCGAAGTATAAAAAGAAAGGTTATTGGGCATCGTTTATGCTCGGTCTGGTCTTCGGAATAGCGCTCGGGCCCTGTACGTTTGCGTTTATGGCGCCTGTGCTTGCCGCTGCATTCGGTGCGGCAGCTGAGAATCCGGTGTTTTCCGCGCTTCTTGTGCTTGCGTACGCCGCGGGGCACTGTATTGTAATAGTAATAGCCGGAACGTTTACCGAACTGGTTGAAAAATATCTGCACTGGGGTGAAAACTCCGGCGCGGTTAATATATTGAAAAAAATATGCGGAGCCTTTATAATACTTGCGGGTATTTATACGGCTGCGGCGGTATTTGCCTGATATATTACTTTTACGGAGGATGCTATGAAAAAAAATAAAAAGAAAATAAAAAAAAGCAAGACCGCGCCGGAAAGCGGGAAAAAGAATTTATCCATAAAAAACAAAGCAATGGATATATTAAAAGGCGCCGTGATAATCACTGCGGCTGCCGCTGCTGTCGGTGTTTTTTATACAGGAATGCGGGTGCTTGCGGGTATAGACATTGTAGCGGAATCCGGCTCACAATCCGTCAGTGCGTCTGACAACGGTATTTCTGTCTCTTCAAAAAAGAAAAAATATAAGATCCCGTCGGAATATAAATATTTATTCAGTGAAGTTTCAGCCAAAAACGATATACCGAAAATTCATATAAAAGAGGCAAAAGTTCTGTTTGAAAGCGGCAGAGCGCTTTTTATTGACGCGAGAAGCGAAGGCGAATACAATAAAGCGCATATTCCCGGGGCCGTATACATAAGCTCCGGCTACAGCCCTCAGAAAATAAAAGAATATGAAAAACAGCTGAAAGACAAAGTGCTTGTCCCGTACTGCCATGGGACAGGATGCCGGCTTTCGGACAGAGTTGCGTATAAGCTCTTTGATATGGGCTACAGAAATATTGTGTTGTTTTTCGGAGGCTGGCCCGAATGGAAACAGGCTGATATGCCGGTCAAAGAATATGAGCCGCCCGAAAAGTATAAACATCTTTTAAAAGAAGCCGGATCCGTCTCCGGGATACCTGATATAACTCTTGATGAAGCAAAGTTTTTATACGACAAATCACTGGCGAATTTTGTGGATGTTGATACAAGGGAAAAATATGCCGAAGAAAGGATCAGCAGGGCTGTTTCGCTGCCGCTTGATAAGATAAAGGATATGCTGCCGGGGTATAAGGCCTTTTTAGAGCAGAAGCCGGTTGTTGTTTACTGCCACGGCAGGGGCGGCCAGTCCGAAAAAGCAGTAAAAATACTTTATGAAGCCGGACATAAAAAAGTTCTGCGTTTCCCGGACGCCCTTAAAAGATGGAAAAAAGCAGATTACCCGATATATAAGAATCCAAGAAGGGGAAGGTGATATTAATGGAAAAATTCAGACGTTTTCTGTCAGACAGCCGCTTTCTTGCCGCCTGTAAGATCATTCTTGGCTTTCTTTTTGTCGCCGCCGCCGCGGGCAAGATAATTGACCCTCATACTTTTGCCGCGGATGTATACTCCTATATGATACTTCCAAGCGCCCTTGTGCCTTTTTTCGCGGCAACGGTCCCCTGGATAGAACTGGCAGCCGGGCTTTTGCTTATACTTGACATTAAAGCACAAAGCAGCGCGCTGATAATAAACACAATGCTGATAATGTTTATTGCCGCAATACTCATCGCACTTGCGCAGGGCGTGGATATTGAATGCGGCTGCTTTGACCTGCTTTTCCCCGAGGAAAAAATAGGCGCCGTCACAATAATAAGAGACCTCGCAATGCTCGTTCCCGGAGTTATTATAATGTTTTTTGACAAAAACGACATCGGGTTATACGGGCTGGGAAAGAAAAAACAGGAACAACAGTAATCAAAAATCCCGCAATACAAGACCGCAGGGAAGCATTCACACATTAAATTGTCCGCGGTTT
>CAYTNY010000062.1:0-12966 GCA_964439215.1 uncultured Spirochaetia bacterium | reverse complement strand
GGGAAACATAAATAACTGTATGAATTAAGCGCTCCGGTATGTGCGAAAAAAAGGATTTCGATTCTATTAAGTGTTGCAATAAAACTTGCAATCTATAGAATTTATATTTCAGGGAAAAAGTGTTTGACAGTCTTTTTTTTATATGTTAAATTTAGTTACTTGCATGTAACAATATTGCAACAATTTTTTACATATTGGAATAGCGGAGGATACTGTGCGCAATAAAAGTATAGTTTTATCTCTATTTATAGCGGTTTTTGTTTTGCTGCCGGCCTTTTTTGTATCTGCTGACGATCTTAGCGATTCACTGGATATAACCTGGGAGACAGTAAAAGAACCTTTCTTTGATAAGTTTAATCCGTTTGGAGCGGGAACCCGCGCCATAGGAATGGGTGAGGCTTTTTCTTCAATTGCTGATGATGCGGCTGCAATTTATTATAATCCGTCAGGGCTTGCCCAGCTGAATCATAATGAACTGCACTGGACAGGCGGGACTTATTATGACGGTGTTCCTTACACAGGGTTTGCGGCATTTTCAATGGCTATTGGGGGACAGTATTTCGGCCTGTCGTATATGAAATTATATCATCCTATCGGGCGTTATCCGGGCGAGGTTTATCTGCCGCGCAAGGTAAATGATCCCGGTGATGATCCGCTTGATCCGGATTCTCTTTATTATGATCCGTCCAGTGCTTTGACCATACCCTCGGGCAGGTATGACTGGTACGGCGGAGAAAATATGGGAGGGCTTAATGCTTCGGGCCAGCAGCTTCTCGGAGAAAAATACAGAGAATACATAAACCTTCCGTTTCAGTCAAATTCCGTTGCGCTTACTTACGCGACTCCTCTTACGGGAGATAAAAGTTTTTTATTCGGCTTAAATGTAAAGTATATGTTTACGGATGAGGACGCCAAAAAAGTTCTGGGAGATGATTTTGACGCCTGGGCGTGGGGGCTGGACCTTGGTTTCCTGTATAAATTAAGGGTTATTGAATTTTTAAAGGATTTTAATGTAGGCATTATGCTCAGGGATGTTTCCGGAAGCATAAAAAGATACACAACGGGAATAGAGAAAAATCTTTATTTTACGTCAACTATATCAATTTCAGCAAGAACAACAGAACTTATTGAAAAAGAAATAACAAGTTTTTCCGTTGATTTTGACGCAGTGAATGACCCCGGTGTTTTTGAAGAGGAAAAGTACAGGCTGAAATTCGGATTTGAGCAGTGGTTTGTTGACGGACATTTTGCGGTAAGGGGCGGGCTTGTTAATTTTCTTTATTCCGGGCCGTGGAGATTTTCGCTCGGGCTTTCCGCGAAATACTGGATGGGTATTGATTACGCTTATGTCAGAGGAGTGCCTTTCGGAGAACCGGCGGAACATGAAGAGGAGAGCCACTGGGTATCTCTTTTCTGGGAGTGGGGGCACGTGAAAAGAAAACTTCCGACACCGGATGTTTTTGCGGCTGTTGAACCGATATCATTTGCGCCCAGAAACGGCGAGACCGCCATATTTAAACTCAATGCTTATTCAAAGGCGGGAATAGACAGATGGGCCCTTAATATACTTGACAAGAATAACAATCTTATAAAAAGTTATGTTGACATAGGAATGCCGCCGTCGCAGATTGTATGGAACGGTACGGATGACAGGTTCCAGCCTCTTCCCGACGGAGAGTATGTTTTTATATTTGAGGCAACAGATAAGCTTGGCAGCACTTCGTCAACACCTGTGCAGACAGTTAAACTTTACACGCCTGTTATGGAGGAAAGAAGCTCCGAGGCACTTGACAGGCTGAAAACACTTTTAAACGAACTGAAAGAAAGAGATATGGCCGAGGATGCGGGAGTGCGCGAAAGGGCTCTGGCTCAGCTTGAAGAATTAAGGGAAGCAAAAGAAAAGCCTACGCCGGCTGATGTTCCGCCGGCTCAGTATCCCGCTTATACGCCTTACAGGGCAGAACCCGCGGAATATGTTGAACCGGAAGAAATTACGGAAAATGCGGCGGCGCAGGAAGGTATGCAGGTGGAAACGGAAACCCCTCAGGGGCCGGTTAATATGGTCGGTTTTCCGAATATAGACTCCGGAGCGATACGTTCGGCTTATATAACAACGGATCCTGACGGCAGAAAAGCCTTTAATATGGAATATGTTACTGAAAACACTCTTCCTAAATTTGTAATGAGGGAGATGGCGCTTATGGTAAGGAGTATTTCGGAAAGCCTCGGGCTTTCGGTGGATCAGATAGCCATAGACGCTCTTTACGGCGGAACCAATACAATTGCAATGGATATTCCTATGCAGCAGGCACAGAATTATTCACGCGGTTATATATCAGCGGAACAGTTATTGAGGGGTGCGGCTGTTTCTTTAAACGGTGAAGCGATTTACCCTAATTTTTAAATATAGGTGGCGGTGAATATGAAAAAGACAGCGGTTTTATCGGTTTTATTGCTGCTGATATCGGTTTCGGCGGTTAATGCCGGAGCTTTTGATAAAGGCGGAGTTCTAGGAGTCGGCGCAAGGGCGCTTGGTATGGGCCATGCTTTCGGCGCGGTTGCGGATGACGGGAGCGCGATATACTGGAATGTTGCGGGACTTACGCAGTTTGAAAGGGCGGAGCTTAATCTGTTCTTAGGGCCGCTTTTAAACGGGAAGCAGTATTATACATATCTGTCGTTCGGAGCGCCGTTTTTTCAGGACACAGCGTGGCAGCTTTCCGTGAAATCGCTTATCCATAATGACAAAAATAATACAAAAGAATTTACCGTAATGGGAAGTTTTGCATCGGCTCTTAATCTGGAAAGGACTTTTTCGGTGGGGGTAAGCGTAAAATATCTTAATTACAGTTCTACCGCGTCATTGACAACAAGTTCGGACCCCTCGGTTGAACTGCAGGGCATAGCCCACGGACTCGGGCTTGATCTTGGGGTTCTTTATCAGGTTCCCCTGCCGCAGTGGGGAAAGAAAATTAATCTCGGACTTTTTATTCAGGACATAGAAACAACTCTTGACTGGCAGGGCGGAGCAACGGAAGAAAAAATACCCACGGTATTTAAGCTGGCTTCAGCCTATTATATTGACGAGAATATACTTGTATCGGCTGATGTTGATTTTTTCAATGATCTTAATATAAGCGGTATTCCGCTTCAGGAACCGATATATGATACGGACGGAAATACGATTTCCGCGCTTGTCCCGGATCCTCACAGAATACACGTGGGTGTTGAAGGATGGTTCTTTGACAAACATCTGGGTTTAAGAGCGGGTTATACCGGATTTGCCACAATGCAGGGGCGTTTTACCGGAGGAGCCACCTATAAAGAAGAAAACTGGCAGGTTGATTATGCCTATATAGGGCACGCTGAACATCTTGGAGATTCTCACAGATTTTCAACACTTCTGCGTTTTGGTCCGAAAAAAGAGCAGATACAGGCAGTGAGCGTAGTCAGGCCGCCTGCGGGGCTTAAAGCATATGCGGCAAATAACGCGGTAAACCTGACCTGGGAAGAAAATGATGATCCGAATGTAACCGGATACGCGGTATATATGAGCAAGTCGCAGGGAGCCAGATACATACCTGTGGCAAAAAGGGTAAAAGAAAATTATATAACAATAGACGGCCTGAAGAACGGCACAAGATATTATTTTGTGGTGTCTTCAATAAATAATACGTATCCTCCTGTTGAGAGCGCGTATTCAAATGAAGCATCCGCGGTGCCTGCGCCTGTTGTTCCGGGGACGCCTGAAATGTTCCCGGTTGCCTCTTCCGAGAAAAAATCGGAAAGGAACGGCGCAATAAAGGTAAGCTGGGGAAGAATGCCTCCGGAAAACATGGCAGGGTATAATGTTTATATTTCGGAAAAATCCGGCGAGGGCTACGCGAAAGCAAATTCGTCTCCGGTAAATGACACATATTATATTGTAAAAGGGCTTGAAGTGGGCAAAAAATATTATTTTGTTCTGACATCGGTAACAGATGATGTTCCGCCTGTTGAGAGCAGTTTTTCAAGAGAATGGTCGGATGTTGCGAAACCCGAAAGTACTATAGAATAATGAGGAGGCATTTATGATAAGCGGACTTTTTACGGCGGCGTCGGGGCTCATTGCCCAGACAGAGCAGCAGGATGTGATATCAAACAATCTTGCGAATGTCAATACAACAGGCTATAAGAAAGATACGGCACTGTATGTTTCTTTTCCTGAAATGTTTCTTCACAGGATAAATGATGAAAAAACAACCACGCCCGGAGGAATGTTTGAGGTTCTTTCGCCTATTGGAAAGGTTGGAAAAGGAGTTCAGCTCAGAAGCGACGGTGTGCGTCCGGCGATAACGCAGGAAGGAGCTTTTACGGAAACCGAAAGGCCGCTTGATCTTTCCATAAAAGGGAACGGAATGTTTGTCATAGATACGCCGCAGGGAATAAGATATACAAGAGACGGGAATTTTTCTCTTGATGCCGAAAACAGGCTCGTGACGCAAAACGGCAATGTTGTGATGGGGCACGCGGGCGAGATTATTCTTGAAGGCACGAATATACACATTGATGAAGGCGGCCGGGTTTTTTCCGATGAACACGAAATGGATACTCTGAGAATAGCGGTTTTTGACAAGGAAAGCGTTTTGAGAAAAGAAGGAGACAGTCTTTTTTACACTCTTGACGGAGTGCTTCTTCCGGAAGATGATTATGTTGACACCGTAAAGGTCCAGCAGGGTTATCTGGAGGCGTCAAATGTGAATGTTGTACGCGAAATGGTGGATATGATAACCGCATTCAGGGCGTATGAAGCGTCGCAAAAAGCAATACACGCGCAGGATCAGACGCTTGATAAAGCTGTAAATACAGTGGGAAGTTTTAATATATAAATAAAAAGCAACCGGAGGTTTTAAAATGATCAGATCATTATGGACAGCAGCGACAGGCATGAACGCTCAGCAGCAGAATATTGACGTAATTTCAAACAATCTCGCGAATGTGAATACAACTTCGTTTAAGAAATCCAGGGCAGAGTTTCAGGATCTTCTTTATCAGACGATAAGGCCGGCGGGCGTAACAAACAATCTCGGATCCCAGTATCCCACGCCTATTGAAATAGGACACGGAACAAAACTTTCGGCAACACAGAAATCCTTTATGCAGGGCGAAATTGTTCAGACGGATAATCCGCTTGATGTCCTGGTACAGGGTGAAGGTTTTTTCACGATACAGCTTCCGAGCGGCGAGCTTGCCTATACCAGGGATGGTTCTTTTAAAACAGATGCAATGGGCAACTTTGTGACATCGGAAGGTTATCTCGTGGATCCGGAAATAACAATTCCGGCGGAAACTTCGCAGATAGTAATAAGAGAGAACGGCGATGTTGCCGTATCCATACAGGGCAGTTCAGAAATGGAAATAATAGGGCAGTTGAGGCTTGTGAGGTTTGCGAACCAGGCAGGGCTTGAAAGTATGGGAAAAAACCTTTACAAAGAAACCGAAGCATCAGGCGAGCCTCTTGAAGGCGTTGCGGGATTTGACGGCTACGGCACGCTTGCGCAGGGGAGCCTGGAAGCTTCAAATGTAAAGGTCGTGGAAGAAATGATAAATATGATAGCGTCGCAGAGAGCATATGAAATAAACGGAAAAGCGATTAAAACATCCGATGATATGCTTGGCCTGGCCAACGACCTTAAGAGGTAGCGTACGGCCGGCGGTAAAAGCGGGTGATAATGAAATTTAAGTGTATTGTTCTTTTAAATGCTTTTTTACTGTTCTTTTACAGCGGTGTTTCCGCGGTTGAGGTTGTGCTGAAAAGCGGGGATCTCAATGCTGAAAGCGGGAAAATATATCTTGAAGATATAGCTGATATATTAAACGCACCGCGGGATGCGGAAAAAAAACTCAGGCGCATATATGTGAAAAGAGCGGCTTATCCGGGGAAAAAGGTAAGCGTGACAAGGGCAAGAGTGATAAATCTGGTGAGGCGGCATTACGGTGATATAAAGGTAAGCGGTCCCGGAAAAATATATGTTAAAACCCGGAAAAAAACGGTTTTGGGAGAGGATGCGGCAGAGACAGCTCTCCGTTTTCTTGAAAAAAAGATGCCGTATAAAAAAGAGGATGTAAAAATAAAAGTTAAAAGCGTCAGAGAACGCATTAATGTACCTGACGGAGAAGTTCTTTTAAAGCCGCGGCAGGACAGTGACGCAAGATTAAAAGGAAGCGTAATTGTCCCGGTGGAAATATTTGTGGACGGAAAATTGTACAGCACGGTTCCTGTATCGCTGATGGCAAAGGTAAAGACAGACTGTCTTGCGGCATCAGTGGATATACCGAGAAGAACAATGGTGGATGACAGTATGTTCGGAAAAAAAAGAATGGATATAACATATCTTCCTGATGATGTTATTTCAGACCCCGCGGTCCTGGAAACAAGAATAACCAAGCGCGGTATTCCGGCGGGCACGGTTCTGCTCAGGAGCATGTTTGAGTCAATACCGCTGTTTGAGAGAAAACAGAGGGTCAGGGTTATTGCCAAAAGAGGCGATCTGGAGGTAGAAACGTTTGGAGAAGCATTAAGGGAGGGCCGTGAAGGCGACAGGGTAAAAGTCAGGCTTTTAACGGGAAAAACCGTTGAGGGAAGTGTTAATGAAGAAGGAAAAGTCATTATACAATACTGATAAAATATTTTAGGAGAGATAAAAATGTTTAAAAAACTGCTTGTTATTATGGCCGTGTTTTTCGCGGCAGCGGCTGTTTATGCGGATGATATTGTAAACAGTGCGGATATTGATTCTCTGTATACCGATAATAAAGCCTATAAGGCCGGGGATATAGTGACTGTTCTTGTGGTTGAATCCTCTTCGGGCGAACAGAAATCCTCGTCATCAACAAAGAAAAAACAGCAATTAAGCGCGGGTATGGGAATGAGCGACTGGGGCGGCGGCGTTGCAAGTCCGTTTCCTTATGTTCCGTCCTGGCGCGCGGGCAGCGAAAGCAGTCATGACGGCGGCGGGAAAGCATCCAGCAGCGGCAGCCTTATGGGCACGATATCCGCAAGAGTTGAAAAGATTCTGTCAAACGGAAATCTTTCCATAAAAGGAACAAAGGTAATAACGATAAATGACGACAAGCAGAATCTTATAATTAAAGGCGTTATAAGGCCGCAGGATATAAGCGCGGACAATACCATACCGTCCGCTTATGTGGCGGATGCCCATATTGAATATGAGGGCAAGGGCCCTATAGGCGAAAAGACTTCACCGGGATTAATAACCAGATTTTTTGACTGGCTCGGATTATTTTAAAGAGGTGAATTAAGAATGATGAAAAAAAGGACAAAAGTAATGACAGCCGCTGTTATGGTTCTGCTTATTGGTGCGGTTTCTGTTTTTGCGGCGGAGCTGAGGATACGCAATATAGCAAGGTTTAAAGGCGTAAGAGACAATCAGCTTACGGGTTTTGGGCTTGTTGTGGGGCTTAAAGGCACGGGCGACAGAAACACAACTGTTTTTACGTCCCAGGCAATAGGCAATATGCTTCAAAGATACGGAATTAATGATCCGTCAAAGTATATAAGGGTAAGGAACGTTGCCGCTGTTATGGTAACTGCTGATCTTCCGGCTTTTGCAAAAAAAGGAGATCGGATAGATCTTGTTGTTTCCTCCATGGGAGACGCAAGAAGCCTTGACGGAGGAGTGCTTTTGCAGACAACGCTTAAAGGTCTTGATGACAAGGTTTATGTTGTGGGGCAGGGGGCGATATCCACGGGCGGCGACTCAATGAATGTTGCGGGAACAATGGCTTCAAGGAAAAAGGTTACGGTGGGACGGGTTCCTGAAGGGGGCCTTGTTGAAAAAGAAGTTCCTGTTACTTTTGTTGATGAAAAGAATGATGTTTATCTGCAGCTTCGCCAGCCGAATTTTACCACAGCCGCAAGAATAGCGGATGAGATAAACAGCCAGTTCTGGGGAGACATATCAAACGCAATAGACGCAAATACCGTGAAAATAAATGTGCCTTTTGACTTCAGAAACAACACGGTTGAATTTGTAGCGGCAATAGAAGGCATGTATATTGAAATTGAGGAAAATTCATTTAAGGTTGTCGTGAACGAGCGTACGGGAACAGTTGTTATGGGTGCGGACGTGGTTATAGACACCTGTTCCGTTGCTCACGGCAACTATAACGTAAATATAAACATAAATAAGGAATCAAACCAGCCTAATGTTTTTGTGCCGGGAGCTTCCATGCACGAATACTCGCATTCTACAATAGAAGTGGAAGGCGGAGGGAACCAGCTGGTAACCCTGCCGCAGGGCGTGGATGTTATGGAGCTTGTAAACGCGTTAAATGTCCTGGGTGCGTCGCCTATGGATATTATAAGCATACTGCAGGCGATAAAGGCCGCAGGAGCGCTTCACGCGGAGATCGAGATACTATAAAAATTCTTATTATGAGAGGTTGACAAATGTCGGATTTTATCGGAGATATGAATATAACGCTCAAGACAGAAATAGCCAAAATGGACAACACGGTCCGTCAGGCCGAGATACAGGCGAAAAAAACAGAGAAAACGTCAAAACAGGAGTATCTTAGCGGGATAAAAGAAGTATCTCAGGAATTTGAATCTATTTTTCTTGGTTATCTGCTTCAGCAGATGAATAAAACAGTTCCGGAAAATCCATTGTTCGGAAAATCCACGGCAAGAGATATATTTACTGATATGCATCATGATAATCTTGCGAAAGAAATGGCAAAATCCGGCGGAATAGGTCTTGCTTCTATAATTTATAATCAGCTTTCAAAAATGCCTCCTCCGACAGACGGCATCAAATAATTTTTTCCCGGCAAAAATATCATCAGGGTGGTTAAATGACTCTCAGAAACTGCAGCAATTGCGATAAAGTTTTTAATTCCGAAAAAGGCGAAGAACTATGCCGGGAGTGCGCCGTATCCGAAAAAAAAGAACTGAAAAAAGTTACTGACTATCTGAGAAAGAACCCAATGGCAGGAATTATGGATGTTGTTAAGGACACCGGTGTATCCAGAAGTGTTGTTTTCAGAATGATAAACAGCGGCAGCCTGAAAATCAGAAAAACACCGGAGACGCATAAGTGCAGGCTTTGCGGCAAAAGCATAAGAACCGGAAGTATCTGTCCGGAATGCAGGTCTAAGATAGAAGGGATGGGAAAAAAATAAAAAAAAAGCTAAAGTTTCTTTTTTTTTATACGATATATATACCAAGAAAACAAAAGGAGGTAAAGAAAAATGGCAGACAATAATATCGGCGGAATAAACCCGTTTGCTGCGCAGAATATTCTTGAAATGGGCGGAAATAAAAAAACTTCCGAAGATGTAAAAAACGACAAAAACGAAACCGGCGCAATAGGGGATAAAGTTGAAATATCCAGACAGGCGAAAACAATAGGCAGGGCCCTTACCATTGTAAATCAAATGGACGAAGTAAGGGACGATGCGGTAAAAAAGGCAGTTCAGAATAAAGTCCAGGAAAACCGCAATGTACCCGCGGAAGCGGTTTCCGCGAAACTTCTGATAGAGGATTAAAGTGGCTGCAGGACTTGAAACAGTTAAAGATAGGTTCATAAAAGAGCTTAATCTGCAGACAGATATGTATCTGGAGCTGAAAGAACTTATTTTGGAAGAACAGAAAGCGCTTAAAAGCAGAAATCCGGAGATTATACAGGAACTGGTGAGGCGCCAGGAAGAGCTGACAGAAAAAATAAATCTCGCGGAAAAGAAGAAAATGGAGCTGTTTGCGGAAATTTCCGAAAAAGCCGGTTTTGCAAAAGATGAAAATGCTGTTTTGAAAGATGTATTAAGGCGGCTCGCCCCTGAAGACGCAAATGATATTGAAAAAGAAGTAAAGAAACTTTTGGACGCGGCAAAAGAAGCTGACGGATTAAATGCGGGAAATAAACATCTTATAAAAAATTATATGGATTACATTGGGTTTGTGAATAATATAAGAACCAAATCACAGCCCGAAAACATCACTTATAATTCGCAGGGCGCAATGAAAAAAGACAAAGAACCCCCAAAAGGGCCGGGAATAGATACTAAAATATAAATAATAATATGAGGTGAAAAGTTATGCTTAATATTCTTTTTGGTCTTGAATCGGCAATGAGATCCCTGAGAACCCATTCCATGGCGATAAATACAACCGCGCATAATATTGCAAATATGAACACCGAAGGGTATTCCAGGCAGCTTGCGAATGTTTCAAGCACGCAGCCCATGAGCATGCCCGGCACTGCCGGCCAGATAGGTACCGGCTCTCAAATGTCCGCGATAGAACGGATAAGGGATCTGTATCTGGATAAACAGATAAGATCCGAACTTACAAATTTCGGCGAGTGGGACGCGCTTGTGAGGACATATGAAAATCTGCGGGCGGTTTTTCCTGAAGTGGACAGCCCCGGTACAGCCGGGCTGCAGCAGCAGATCGGAAAGTTTTTTGAGTCATGGCAGACACTGGCTGACCAGTTTGCTCTTCCGCCGTCGGAGCGCAATATAGCGGCGGCTAAAAATGACATTCTTTCCTTTGCGCAGGGTCTTACTAATATGTTTTCAACAAGATCCGCCGCGCTTACCAACATCCAGCTTGATCTAAATACGGAACTGCGTCTGGCAATGGATGAGGCCAATAATTACATGAAAGAAATCGCGGAATACAATAAATCAATAGTAAGCGTCATGGGGCGCGGCGAGAGGCCGAATGACCTTCTTGATAAAAGGGAAGTGGCGCTTAAAAACCTTTCGGAGCTTATAAACTTTCATACCGGGCAGAGGAGCGATGGCTCTGTTGTTCTTATTACGGGCGGGCATACGATTGTTTCGGGAGGAGAGTATTTTGAACTTACGCCGACTTCAAGCGATAAAGATTCCAAATTTGAAAGAGTCGGGCTTTTTGAATACCGCGGCGCCAAACCATCGGATATTACCGATGATGTAACAGGCGGGAAGATCGCGGGGATCCTTAAGGCGAGAGATGAAGTGCTTCACAGCTATAAGGTAAAACTTGATATTCTTGCGCATAGTTTTATTACTGTGGTAAATAAACTGCACAGCACAGGGGTGGATGAGGTGTCCGGGGTTCAGGCGGACAAGCCTTTCTTTGTGGGGAACAGGGCGGCCAGTATAAATATAAATCCGGATATAAAAACAGGAAATGATATTCTTGACACGAAATTTGTGGAAGGCGACCTTGCTGAGATGATAGCAAATCTTGAAAATAAACTTATGAACAATTGGGTGAGGCGCAATGTCGGCAGCACGATGAGTTCGGATACCACTCTTGGAAATGACGGAAAACTTATGATAAACGGAATTGAAATCTGGTATTCCGCATCCGATACAATCGCGGACCTTCTTACAAAGATTAACGCAAATGTGGAGACCTTTTCCGCGGTATGGGATGATACGAAAAATCAGGTTTTTATGCTGGCAAATGACCAGATGACAATAGAGGAATTTATGGATGACGGCGTGACTCCGGCCATACCGTCCGCCGGGCCGCCGCCTTATGAACCGGTTCTTTCAATGCTCGGGCTTGTTCAGGAACAGGTCTCCGCGGCTCCTGTAAATTACCCGGGGTCATTTGTCGGAGATACGATAAGAAATGTTGAATCCTGGCATAATCAGGAAATGAGTACGGATGTTCAGGCTTCTGAGCAGGGTGTTTTAAGCGTGGGATATCTGGGCAATAATTATCTCGTGCCCTGGCAGAATTCAGATCCCGTGATTGTTACGGTCGGAAGTGTTTTTGGATATGCTCCCGGTCCGGTTCCACCGGCTCTTCCGAATATGGGTGTTGCCATATTTTCGGAATCCGAGCAGAAGTTTCACTTTGGACAGGGCACGAACAGCGGCGCCGGCCAGAATATGATACTTCCTTTGTCTCTTACGGATGCTTCGGGAACAATGACAAAGACAATGAAATTTATAGGAAATATAAGGTTTGGAGAGTATTATGAATCAATGGTGGGCCAGCTGCGCGGAGAAATTGACAGCGCCGCAAACATACGCCAGCAGCACGCTGAAACAATACTTCTTCTTGATAATCTTCAGACAGAAGTAACGCGTGTTGATGAGGAGCAGGAAATAGCCCTTGCCAAGCAGTATCAGAGGGCGTATGACGCTTCAGTAAGGCTTATGTCCGTGATGGATCAGATGCTGAATATGCTGATAAACAGAACAGGAACCCCGTCCTCCTCGGATAGTTCGTATTAAAACAACGGGGAATTAAAAATTTATGCTTGGGGATGAAAAGCGGCCGGCATAAAGATGTATAAATCACGGCATCTGATGTTTTTTTATCTGTGCTGTTTTATAGTGATTGGCTGAATTGTAAAATGAATTGCAATACCTGAAACATCCGGAAATACATTAAAATACACCTCTTTCCCTGCGAAAACATTATTGTAACACCCGTGTGAATCTCCCGGAATATGTTTTAAAAAGCCTGAAATTTTTTTGTGTTGTCTTTTCCCTCTCTCTCTGCGAGCAAAGGATGAATGCTTTCATGCTTTGCCGGTATTTACTATAAATATAACTGGAAAAATACCGAAAAAGGGTTAAGGAGAGGGTTAAGCAGCGGCTGAACACTGTATAATATAAACCGGCGATTAAGCAGGAGATGCGATAAGGGACAGTTTCAAAAAAAGAATATGTTTTTAAAGCCGAGGAGAATTTATATGCCCTTAAAAAGTCTGATTTTTTTATCTCCCCTCTCCCTCTACGGGAGAGGATAGAGTATGTTACAGGCGGCTTTATGCCTGTTACATACTCTTGGAGAGGGTTAAGCAGCGGCTGAACACTGTATAATATAAACCGGCGATTAAACAGGAGATGCGGGCAGGGGACGGCTCGACAGAAGAGGGCGGCGGCCTGTGTAAAACATAAATAAGCGGCTGCTCCCTCTCTATTGACAAACCTTTTTGCGTGTTATACCATAATTCA
>CAYTNY010000061.1:9219-13231 GCA_964439215.1 uncultured Spirochaetia bacterium | reverse complement strand
ATATGCAGGTAAATGAATGCGGGCAGGTTCAGTACTGGGCCGTTGCGAACGATCCTGGGCTCTCGCCTCCCTGGCAGGTTTTTGCGGATAACACGGCAATGATAGACGCTGATAAGGAAGCTCCTGTTTACTCGGCAAAAAGGGTGACAATAACATCTGATACTCTTCCCACTCCGACGCCTATGCCTGTCTCCCTTACCAAAACCGCCTCAGAATCACTCTACAGCACAGGAGACACTGTCACCTATACCATAGAATATGAAAACACATACGGCTCAATTATTGACGCGCCTTTAACCAATCCGGGCGACTGGTCCAATATGGGAAGCGGTTCGGATCTGAGTGTAGGCAGCGGCAGTGTTCAGTCTGTCGGAAATCAGAACACGGCAATGGTATACGATTATTCCCACGGCACAAACGGTACAATAATCACAAATGTCCACATAGAGAGCAGCGCGGTTTTCGGAATTGCTCTCCGCCACACAGGCACCCCCGGACTCGGCAGCGGCATATACGTTACATTCAAGCCAAACCCTCCGGGCAACGGAGAACTCCGCTTCTGGAACGGAACAACTCAGGTTGGCTCCACAGTAAATCTTCTTATACAAAACGACTTTGACCTGAAAATAGAACTGGACAACGATACAATACGAATTTATATGGATGCATCCCAGTCACAGAACTTCCCGTTCTTCCCTGACGCGAATATGTCCGGAATGACCGTACAGGCAGGATACGCGGGCGTCATAAACGGCACCCCGGCAAACCAGGATTCTTTTTCCAACGGGCATTATATCTCTTCCTGGCATACTGAACTTGATACATCCTTTAACACAATAATATCCGACCCTGTGCCTGCGGGCATTGATTTTGCGGGCGCGTCTGACGGCGGAACCGAATCAGGCGGCATAATAACCTGGCCCTCTGTTGATATGATGCTGTACAACGAAACATTAAGATATGAATGGTACGGAGTGGTTACCGCCAACTGCACGGAGATTCTTAACACCGCATATGCGGCGCCTATGGGCGTCCCTACTCTCTACACCGAAGAACCGGTACAAATAGACTGCACAACCAACCCTTTCACAGAAACTCCTACTTTTACACATACAGACACGGCAACAGATACGCCGACCGAAACATACACAGAAACATATACTGAAACACACACCTATACACCCACAGATACACCTACGGAGACCCACACCGAAACAGAAACTTCCACACATACCGAAACTTCCACTGAAACATACACCCAAACACATACCCATACCGAAACACACACGCCTACCCAGACAGACACTCACACAGAAGGTCCCACACCCACTTTTACCGACACTTTCACGGAAACAGAAACAGAGACATTTACTCACACCCACACAGAAACAGATACGCCCACTTATACTTATACTGAAACAGAAACTCACACTCATACCGAAACATTCACCGAAACACATACACCCACGGAAACATACACCGATACAGTAGGCCCAAGCCCGACTTTCACGCACACGCACACACAGACTCCGACTTTCACGCACAGCGAAACACATACAAATACATATACTCCCACAGAAACAGATACACCTACACATACATATACTCACACCGATACTCAGACTCCGAGTTTCACTCCGACAGATACTCCGACTCCCACACAAACAAAAACTTTTACTCATACCCAAACTCATACCGACACACAAACGCCCACAGAAACATACACTCATACAGATACTTTCACGCCGACAAACACTTATACTGATACATTTACCCCGACCGAAACACCCACTTACACAAACACATTCACGCATACCGCAACATTCACCGACACGCCCACCCCGCTCCCCTCGCCTGTTGAGGCGGATATAGAAATGACCGTGCGCGGGGACAGGCCCGAGATAGGCGCGCATATAACTTATGACATTGTTATTTCAAATTATGAGAATCAGGATATTTCAAATATAACCGTATGGGATTCGCTCCCGTACGGCGTTGAATTCATAAGTTCGGATACATCGGTTTCGCCGGTGATTGAAAACGGCGTAATATCCTGGGATTATTCAACAAACCCCGCAACAGAAGATCCGCTGCTGCTCGGCCCCTCGGGCACCAACGAAATACATATTTCTTTTACCGTGGAAATCACGGAGCTGAACCCTGACGGACTTCCCCTTACAAATATTGCGGCAGTTGAATACAACGACCCGATGTATCCTGCGCCGGGCCCGAAACACCCGCCTGTGTATTCAACCCTTTCATTTTACCCCGCGGGCAGGCCCGTTGTTTATCCGAATCCGTTTAATATGAACTCACTTCCTGACGCACTTGTGAGATTTGACAATATTGTGCCGGGATCGGTTATACAGATATACACTGTTTCAGGCGAGTCAGTAACATCAATTCACTCGCCGCACGTAAAAGCATACTGGAACTGCAAAAACCGCTACGGCAGAAATGTATCCCCGGGCATATATTACTTCATAATAAACAATCAGACTGACAGCAGGAGCCATAAAGGAAAGCTGTTTTTAGTCAGGGATTAAATCTTAAAAATTTAATCCTCCGGAACATCCGGAATTTTCCGGCAAACCGCATAAAATTCACGCTGTTTTTTTATTTCTCTTTATGCTAACATTTCTATTATAAATATCAGGAGGCATATTTTTTTGATAAACAGAAAAGATTTCCGTCTTATTTCATACAAGATACTTAATGACGCCTTTTCCTCGCACCGCTGGGTAAAGGACTCCATTGAAGACAATATGTCCGACATAAATGAAGAACACCGCGATATAGGCAAGATTTACGAACTTGTCTACGGCATACTCCGCGGCAAAAATTTTATAGATTTTCATCTCTCCTCTTTCATAAAAAAGCCCGTAACCGACCCAAAAACAAAAAATATCCTCCGCATAGGCTATTACCAGATCAAACATATGGACTCAATACCCGATTACGCGGCAATTAACACCTGCGTGGAGCTCACAAAAGAATTTATACATCCGAAAGTCTCGGGTTTCGTTAACGCGGTTTTGAGAAACGTCATACGAAACAAAGATAAAGAACCCCGTATCCCCGACAAAAATAAAACAGATTATTTCAGCATAAAATATTCCTACGAACCCTGGATGATAAAACTTTTCCTCAAGCACTACGGCGAAAAAACCGCGGAAAGTATTCTTTCCGCGGGAAATGAAAGACCGCCTGTTTTTGTCCGGGTAAATACCTTAAAAACAACCAAAACAGACCTTATTAAACAGCTGCAAGAGGAGAACATAACAGCCGAACCCGTGAAATTCCTGAAAAACTGCCTGATTATAAGCGGCGAAAACATATTCAGAAGCGAAAGCTTCATAAGCGGGCTCTTTTATATCCAGGACGCGGCTTCTCAGGCGCTCGGCGCGATGGCAGACCCCGCTCCCGGAGAGGCCCTTATGGACATAGGCGCGGCTCCCGGCGGCAAGACCGCTCTTTTGGCCCAATACAGCAAAAATAAATCCCCGATAGTTGCAATTGACCCTGACAAAAAAAGAATAAGAATGATAGACAGCAACACAGCAAAACTCGGCCTAAAAAACATACAGGTGCTTGCCCACGACGCGTCTGTTGACATACCGGCATTCCACAGCAGCGCGGATAAAATAATAATTGACGCGCCATGCTCGGCTCTGGGAGTAATACGAAGACATCCCGAAAAAAAATGGTGCATTACAGAAGACGAAATCAAAGAATTCCCCAAACTGCAGCTGAAAATACTTAACACAGCCAAAAAATGGGTCAAAAAAGGGGGCAGCCTGTTTTACTCAACCTGCACAATCAACCCCGCGGAAAACGAAAAAATCATAGAAAAGTTTCTCGCGGCCGATAAAAATTATAAATTGGAAGACCTCTCCGGAAAAATCCCCGCCCTCAAAGAATGCGCAAGCGGAAAATTTTTCCTGTCTCTCCCCGGAAACAGATACAATATGGACGGTTTTTTCATAGCCCAAATCACACGCAAAAAATAACC
>CAYTNY010000061.1:0-9119 GCA_964439215.1 uncultured Spirochaetia bacterium | reverse complement strand
ATTACATCAGTTTCCGGAGCGCTGCCCTTCTCTGCTCAAGCGACGGATGCGTTGAAAACAGCCCGCCGAGCATGCCGCCCAGAAACGGACTTGCGATAAGCATATGCTGATTTGAAGGGCTTGCGTGCGTAGGCACTCTTTTTCTTACACCCTCTTTAACTCCCGCATGAATTCTTTCAAGCGCCGAAATAAGATCCTGGGGCCTTCCTGTTATTGCCGCGGCTTTTCTGTCTGCGTGATATTCCATATTTCTGGATATCATCATCTGCACCAAAACAGCGGCAATAGGCGCCAGTATGAGCATAAGCAGGTCGCTTAATCCCGCGTTATCGCCCCGGCCGCCGCCGAATATCATCGCCCATCTTCCTATGGTTGCAAGCACGGTAATGGCTCCTGCAGCGGTTGCCGCGATTGTAGCGGTCAGAATATCCCTGTGCTTCACATGCGAAAGTTCATGCGCTAAAACAGCCTCAAGTTCATTTTGATTAAGCATCTTCATAAGCCCCGCGGTTACCGCAACTACTGCATTATCGGGATTCCTTCCTGTTGCAAACGCATTGGGCATCTGCTCATTTATTATATAAACTTTAGGCATGGGAAGCCCTGCTTTTTTGGACAGTCTCCGCACCGCGTCATAAAGCTCCGGCGCCTGATTTTTTGCAATTGGTTTTGCCCCGTATGACGAAAGAACCATCTTATCAGAGAACCAGTAAGAGAAAAAATTCATAGCCACGGCAAAGCCCAGAGCCATAATCATGCCCTGCCGCCCTCCTATCGCATTGCCTATAAGCCCGAACATAACAACAAGCCCCGACATAAGCAGCATTGTCTTGATGTAATTCATTTTCATCCTCCTTGTATGCGTTTTTTAGTCTTTTTATATCTGATAAATTATAGCAGAAAAAAACCGGTTTTCAAGTTCTCTGCAATTTCAAAGCCTTATATAAAAAAACAGGGATCCCTGTTTAATTAAACGGAAATCCCTGTTTTCATCAAATCCTATCTATTTTATTTTTAAATTCTTTTTATTCTGTTTCGGTCTGTTCTTTTTCCTGTTCTTTTTCCTGTCTTTTTTCCCCCAGCTGATCATATGTAAAATCAACAACCCATTTAACATAATCAGTATTGCTTTTTATTTTAGGCTCCGGCCCCTGGCCTTCTGTAAGTTCAAGCCCGCCTGCTTTCTCCAGCAATTCCCGAGCCTCTTCCAAAAGTCCGATATGTTCCTTGAATAATTCAGCTATTTCTTTCTGATATGCTATTTTCTCTTTGCTCGGCTCCATTTCAGCAAGAGCATCAAGTTTCGGCTGATATCCGGTAAGCACTTTAAATCTCTGAATAAGCGAATATGCCGCATTATTAAGCTGCCAGGCCTGAATTTCAGGAGTTGCTGATTTTAAAGCAAGATCCGCGGCTTTTTTATAATTAAGCACCGCATTTAAAGTATCTCCGCTGTCCGAAGCCTCTGATGCTTTGGTCTTAATATCTTTATACTCCTGATAATCTTCCCAGCTTGTCCAGGACGCCGCATGAACCGAACCTGCCATTACAAGAAAAACAACTGCCGTTACAATTAAATGTTTCATACTTCAAGCACCTCACTCTTTTTTTTTACGTTAAAATATATATTAATCATAGTACATTCCTTTCCTTTTTTCAACCTTTTTTCAAAAAACTACTGTTTTTCCGGATGACAAGTTTTATTGCTGCACTTGATAAAATCGAAGTCTTTTTTTTGCGGAAAGTACCACCCTTTTCTAAAAGGGGGCAGAGGGATTTTATAAAGGAGGTTAAGCAGCGGCTGAATACTGTATGATATAAGCCGGCAGTTAAACAGGAGATGCGGGCAAAGAACATCCCATCGATGGATCGGGGTTGTATTTTAATATATTTCCGAATGTTTACATCTTACAATTCAGCAGGACTGCTGTTTTCCGATTTCAGCAATTCTGCTGCTTTTTCATACACCTGCATTGGCGCTACCGAATCACACTGTCTATCCTCCGCCTGCAGAACCGCAATTTTCCCCGGCCCCAAAGGCCCCCATCTTTCAGGATCCATAGGGCCAAAGACCGCAATAAGACCGGTAACCAGCGCACAGGCGTGCATTACCCCGCTGTCATTGCAGATAAAAAGCCTGCATAATCCCGCTCCCGCCATAATGGAAATAATATCCTTATATGGATAATAACTGAGCATTACTCCCGAACTTTCAGCCATTTCCCTGAATTCATTAAGTTCTTCCGTTTCTCCAAAACCCGAAAATACCACAATTTTTGCGTTCTGTTCATCCATCAATTTTCTGCACAATTCTATATAATTCTCCTTTTTCCATCTGTTATCCTTTTTAACTAACGTTGGATGCACCCCTATCAGAACACCGCCGGAAAGCAAACCGTTTTTCATAAAGTAATCAGCAGCCTTTTCTCTTATTTTTTCCGGTATTTCCGGAACCACATACATATCTTTAAGAGGCTCCCGGTCTTGGGGTTTTGTCTTCACAAACATATCCGCAAGTATCCTGTTTTTCAGAACTTCGTGCATTGAATCATCATTGAGCCTTACGCCTTTATTATAAATCTTTTCCGCGGCTTTTATCTTTCTGCCGGATGCCTGTGAAAATCCTATTCTTGTTTTTGAACCCGCGCACAATGTCATAAACGCGGATGTGACAGAAAACGGATAAGAATGAAGATTAACCGTAACATCGTATTTATTCTTTATCAGCTTAAGACACACGCTTATTATCCCCCAAACACCTTTTTTATAAACGATTATCCTGCTGTCCCGGAAATACATTTTTGCCGGTTCTTTTGCGCGGGAGCCCGCAACCACGGTAAAAACCGCGTCCTTTTTCATTGCTCCTTTTATGGCGCGCAGCGCGGGCACAGAAACTATAAAATCCCCTATCCTGTCGGGTCTGAGAACCAGAACAGAATCCACAGAGCCGGGATCGGGTATTGGAATGTTTTTTTGATTTCTTAACGGCAGCAAAACAGCCGCAATAAAGAAATTCTTAAAAAACCGTTCTGTTTTTTTTAATATTTTCTTCATTTTTTTTCCTCTATTAAAAATATACATTCGCGGATATCCTGTGATTAATATCAACAAACGAGAAATATTCGTTCTTTGCCAGCGCATAATCCAGCTGCAGTTTCATTCCTTTAAAATCATATAAAATGCCGGCGCCCGCGGACGGCGTAAAAAAATAATTTCTAAGCCCGTAGCTTGCGCCCGCTCTTACATATAAAATCTCAAAGAAACGTCCTTCTGCCCCTGTTTTGATATATATGCCTTCCCATTCATCCTGCTCCGCTTCAACAGCCAGTTTCAGCTGTCCTCCAAAAAAGGACGCCATGCTTCCCAGCCGCAGCACAAACGGTATTTCTTCTTTTGTACCGGTTGACCACTGCAATGTTCCCGCCGGATCCTGAAGAACAACAGAAAACCATGCCTCATCAAACATCCGCAGATGCACCCCCGCGTCAAAACTCACTCCCAAAGCATTAAACTCTCCCAAAACCATATGAACCGCTTTTATATTTATCCCCGCGGATATTCCTTGATATAACTCTTTTGCGTAAGTCAAATAATAACAGTTTTGATTAAAGGTTAAAACCGCATCCGGAATTTCCGTATCACTTTCTCTTATATCTATTCCCCCGATCGAAGAATTAAGAAGATTTATGCCTATATGCCCCGCGTTTGTCCCGTATATAAAATTCAGCGAATTCAAAGACCTGTCATTTGTCAGCCAGGAAAACATACTGGATACCCCTGTCCGGCTGATTCCCGTTATGCCCGCGGGATTCCAGTAAGAAAGCGATGCATCGCCGTAAAAAGCCGAAAACGCATTCCCCATCCCCGCTGCCCTCGCGCCTGCGCCGGCCCGCAGAAATGCCGCTGCGCTCCCTCCGGTAAAAACCGCATGCAGAGAAACCGTCCAGAATATAAATAGGGATATTATAAATAGTTTTTTCAATCAGCACCTTCTTTAAAATTAATCCCCGGAGAAAAGGCCGGTCCGGCCCCGGACCGGCCTTTTTATATTTTCAGCATTGCTGATTACCGCATTACGGCAATTTTTTTATTAATCACCCCGTCTTCGGTTATCACTCTTAAATGATACACGCCATTGGCAACTTCAGCGCCCGCGTCATTATTCAGCATCCACTTAACATAATTTATGCCTTTAACAACTTCTGAAGGAGACATCTGTTTCTGCCATACCGGAGTTCCTTTTCCGTCAAATATTATTATCTTCACGTCCTGAGGCTGTGAAACCGGAAATCTTATGGTTGTTTCGCTGTCAGCTGGATTCGGAAAATTATACACATTCTTTTCACTTATCGCCTCGGTAATATTCACCGTATACTCCGTATGCGGCGATACATTTCCCGCATTATCTTTTACAGCTGCTTTAAAATACCAGGTGCCGGTTTCAAGATTTTCAACAGCAGCCGTGTCTCCGGTTATGTATTCGGCCTTCTTAATATCAAACAGGCCGTTTTCTTTTGAGATCGTATAATAGAAACCGGCTATTCCATTCAGATCATCCTCAGCTTCTATTAAAAAAGACGGATCCGGATCCGCGTACCAGCTGCTCTCATCCGGGTGGGTATTTGAGACTATTACCGGCGCTTCAGGAAGCGACTGAGTTATAACACCGATTGAATGCGAACGCATATGAGTAAAAACAATGTCCGCCAGTCCATCCCCTGTCACATCGCCTATCGCAATTTCTACCGGTCCGTACGTCTTATCTTCATCCTCTGTTGCCGCATAACTTTTGGCAAGTTCAAGTTTTCCGTTTTTCTGTATAAAAATATCTATGGAATCGCTGTCCCTGTTTGCGGCAGCAACATCCAAAAGTCCGTCTCCGTTTATATCTCCCACAGCCAGTCCGTTTGGCCTTGAACCTTCCAATTCATAAACCGTCACAGACGCTTCCCTGCCCCGCGAATATTCAATAACAGAAATTGTGTTGTCAAAGAAATTCCCTGTTATAATGTCATTTACACCGTCGCCGGTCACATCCGCTATTTCAACCTTACAGACCCCGCCGCCGGCTGTTATATCCGTTATTTTTTCAATCCTATCACCTGTCTTTTTTATTATGCTTATACTGCCCGCTGAATAATTAGCGCTTACAATGAGCCTTTCTCCGCTTATTTCACCGATCGCTACATCAGTAGGGCTGCCCGGAACACTTATTTCCGATTTTGTATACATTCCTTTTGAATCTCTCGTAAAAACAGCAACCTTGCTTTCGGAATAAACAGCAGCCGCTATATCCTTCTTTTGAATACCGTTGTTATCAACGCTGCCGATGGCAATACCCACCGGGTGCTGCCCTGCCTTTATTGTCTCAGGAGTGCTTTTATCTCCCATGAATATCATTATTGTTCCATCATCATAATTTGTAACCGCAAGATCGGATTTTCCGTCGCTGTCAATATCTCCTGAAGCCAGGCCTCTCGGAGAAGAACCCGCCTGTTTCTGCACTTCTGAAAACCCGTCCTGTGAATAATCGAAAAAAGACAGAGATGAATCCGCTGCGGTTTCATTATCCCGTCCGATTAATGTGGATTCTCCGAAATTCGCCGCAACAATGGAATTTATCCCGTTTCCCGAAAAATCATCTATGGTGATTCCTCTCGGATATCTGCCGGCATCGTAAAATTTTATTTCCGAAAGTGTGTTGGCAGAAATCATTGCCGGAAAAACAAAAAATAATAAAAAAGCAGTGATTTTCTTCATAACTTAAAACCTCCTGTGCTTTATATTCCCGTTTATTGTATAAATTATATATGCGCGGCCCGCGCCTGTCAACATATGATAATTTTCCGCTTTTTTAAAGCTCTACTTTCAGCCCAAAAATATTGGTGAATTCAACCGCATTTAAACCGCTCCACATAACCGGCCTGAAAACATAATTTATATTAACTTTTATGTTGAACTGATCCACTGTCAATCCGAATCCCGCCGAAGGAAACGACGGCGACCGGCTGTCCAGTGCAAGATCATAACCCGCGCGTATATCAAAAATATTCATAACCGTATTTTCCGCACCGATGACTATCCGCGGATAGTCATAAACATCATAGACCAGATCCAGTCCGGCTCTGAATCTGTTGTCTTTATCCACATCAAAAACATATGCCCCGCCCGCGCGAAACGTAAGCGGCATAGGCGATTTATCTTCTATTAACGCGGCAGGCGGGCCCATATTGGATATTGACAGGCCCGAAACAAAACCCGTGTCATTAAATTTATGCCTGATCCCCGCATCAAAAACAAATGAATTTGATTTATAAACGTCAATAGTTTCAAAAACAATCTTCAGCGACACTCCCACATCTGTATTCTTGAATATTTCGGAAGACAAAAGCTTTCCCAGATTATTGGCAAGAGTTCCCGTTAAGGCAAACTCTTCCACTTTCACCGGCGGATCCCCGGCATCCTCGTTATTTATTACGGGTATTCCTCTGTAGATCATGGAAAGCGCATAACTGCCTTCAGAAAAAGGAGTATCATAATGCCGGGCAAATGAAGCGTGTATTATCATTAATTCCGCATAGGAAAACCACTGCATATACTGCAGCTGATCTTTTTCTATGCCCGCAATACCGGCGGGGTTATAAAGCACTGATTCAATATCACCGCCAACAGCCGCATATGCGCCGCCCATACCAAGCGCCCTTGCCCCGGTATTTAGTTTTAATATATCCGCTCCTGTTTCTCCTCCCGCATAAATCCCGGATACGGCAATCACAAAGACCATCCAGATAATAATTATTCTTTTCTTCATTTCAGTTTCCTGTAAAGCCGGAACAGCTCAGCAAAAGCCTTCAGTATGACGCTTAATTTCGCCCCTGACTGCTGCCCGGCTGTTCTCGGATAATGGTTCACTCCGACCTGCGCTATTTTATAACCGCCTTTTTTTGCCCGCGCAAGAAGTTCCGTGCTTATCATAGCGCCGTCGGCAATAAGTTTTTCCTTGTCAACAATCTCTTTTTTTATAAGCTTAAACGCGCAGTCAACATCCTTGATATTAAGGCGGAAAAGCATATTCACAAGCATCCCCCACATCTTTGCGTTCAGTTTCCGGTGAAAAGGGTCTTTTCTGTTCATCCTGAAGCCCGCCACAAAATCATTTTCCCCGGCAAGCTCCGCAAGCTTTGATATTTCAGCCGCGTCAAACTGATTGTCCCCGTCCGTAAAGAATATCCAGTCAAACCTGCAGCTGTAAAAACCCGACTTAAGGGCGGCTCCGTACCCTTTATTGACCTCGTGGTTAACGAGGCGCACGTGCGGGTCTTCTTTGACAAGCGCCTCCGAAAGTTCTTTTGTCCTGTCCGTGGATCCGTCATTGACAATAATAACCTCGTAATCCGAACACAATCCCGAAAGCACATTTGAAAGTTTGCGTGTTAAGCTCTCTACATTTGCTTCTTCGTTATGCGCGGGAAAAAAAGCGCTTATTTTAAGCTCCATTTCATCTCCCTGATTCTTCATTTATTATTTTTGCCGCTGTATTGCCCAGGCGGACGCTGTAGCTCATACCTCTGTCTTCCGGAAATATCTGGCTCATATCCGCGAGAAAAACCCCTTTTACCGGCGTTTTATGCTCCGGCAGTATCGCCGAATAATTTCTGCGTACTATGGGCTGTGAAAACGGCTCCCTGTAAACTCTGTATTCAAGAACATCCGCCTCATCAAATTCCGGAAATACCTTTTTCAGATATCCGAAAAACCTTTCTTTTACCTCTTCCGGCGGAGCTTTGTATAATTTATCCGCGGGAGAGAGATACTTGCTCAAATATACAACCACATCATTTCCGTAATTTTCTTTGGGTATAAAATTCGTATGTTCAATAACCGCGAGAAACGGGCTCTCCTGCTCCGTGACATTCATCCAGTATATCCCGCTCAAGGATTTTTTTGTTCTGAATATAAGGTTCATTGCGCCGTAATAATCAAGTTTTTTTAGTTTATCGCCGTACTCCCCTTCAAAATCAACAAATGTTGAGGCTATTGCGGGGGCGCAGGTCATAAGAACAGCGTCAAATTCATATTCATTTCCGCCGGCTTTCAGGCCTTTAACTTTACCTTCTTCCGTCATAACCCTGCTCACAGGCGTTCCGGTAAATATTTTCCCGCCCTTTGCCGCTATTTCCCGCTCCAGAGTATCTATTAAAACCTGGTAACTGCCTTTCATATATCCAAGCACCTCTTTTGCCCCGCCCTTTTCCCTGGAAACCGCCCTGGAATGAATCCTGCCGTAAAGCCACGTCATCGCGATTTCATCGGCGTGCTCCCCGAACTTTTGTTTCAAAAGAGCGCCCCAAATCACCTCATATATTCTTTTTCCCAAATATTTTTCCACCCACTCTTTTGCTGTTATTTTTTCATACTTTTTATAATTTTTTACTTTCTGCAGATAAAGAGCCATGATACCCTGCTTTATCCTGTCAATAAAAGACAGGGGTTTAAAACGAAGAAGATCCATCGGCGATGTGAAGTCGTAATTCACGCCGCCGTAGCGGAAACCCATTTTTGTCTGCACCCAGAGCATATCCTTCTCAAGGCCGAGTTCCCTTATAAGCTTTATAATATCAATATCACTCTTAAAAATATGCCTGTAAAACCTGTCAATCCGGGTTCCCGCGAAATCAACACTGCGCGCAAGCCCGCCGAGCTTTTCGTCCTTTTCAAAAACCGATACCGTATGCCCTGAAAGCGATAACCTGTAAGCAGCGGTCAATCCCGCAATGCCGCCGCCGACAATGCCTATATTCATATACTTCTCCTGTAATAATTTTATCAATACTGAATTATATCATATAAGATTTTAAATATAAACCTGAAACCGGAGCTAAAATTATAGATATAGATTGCAAGTTTTATTGCAACACTTCATAAAATCAAAGTCTTTTTTTTCGCACATACCGGAGCGCTTAATTCATACAGTTATTTACGCTTCCCGCAGAGTGCCGCCTTCTCTCACCAAGCCGTCCCTGACCCGCATCTCCTGTTTAATCGTCAAATTATATCATACAACGTTCAGCCGCTGCTTAACCCCCTCCAAGAGTATGTAACAGGCATAATACCGCCTG
>CAYTNY010000060.1:3673-13353 GCA_964439215.1 uncultured Spirochaetia bacterium | reverse complement strand
GACGATGATTTTGCTGATGAGGGAGACGACCTTCCGCCGCCTCCGGCAGACGATGGTTTTGCTGATGAAGGAGATGACCTTCCGCCTCCGCCGGCAGACGATGGTTTTGAAGAGGAAGAAGAATTTGCCGCTCCACCGCCGCCTGAAGAAGAGGAAATCGCTGAAGAACCGACCCCTGAACCGACAAAAAAAGCGGTTGCGAGAATTCCTTCGGACAAAATCAGAAATTACAGTGTTAAAAGCGGCGATAGTTTATGGAGAATATCAGGCAGGAAAAAAGTTTATTCAAATCCATTCCAATGGCCGCTTCTTTTTAAGGCAAATAAAGCCAAAATAGAGGATCCGGACCTTATTTATCCGAGACAGAGTTTTGATGTGAAGCATAATTATTCATCTTCTGAGATCCGGGACGCGGTAAAAAAGGCAAAAGAAACACCGCCTTATGTTCCGCATACACTGCCGAGGAAAAAACTCCCGGTTAAATACTGATATTTAAAAGATAGAGAGAGCCCCTGTCTTTGAATAAAGATGGGGGCTTTTTTTATATAAGTTTCATTAAAAAAAAAAGATAAAGGATTGTATTACAATCAGGGATACACACATATGATGAAAAAATATATAAATAAAAAATTTTTCACAGAGGCTGTTGTTGGTGCGGTTTTCGCAGTACTTCTTCTGACGATGCGTGTTTATTCTTATGAAGAATATGCGCCGCAAAAAGACTACGAACTCGCCAATGAACTGTTTTCCCGCGGAAATTATACTCTTGCGGAAACTCTTTACCGGTTCGTTGAAATTGAATATCCCGCAGCCGGCGCGGCAGGAAGAGTAATCTTCATGAGAGCTGAATCAAAATATAAGAATGGTGATTATCCCGGCGCATTAAAAGATTACAGCGCGGTTCTTGATAAATATATACAGACAGGGCATAAATATAAAAAAGAAATATATTACAGGATGGCGCAGTGTTATTCCATGATACAAAAACATGATGAAGCAGTGTATTATGCTGAAATTGTAATACGGCAGTTTCCGGGAAGTTATCTTGAAAAAGACGCCCGCCTGCTTTTAGGTGAAAATTATTTTTTAAAAAAAGATTATGACAGGGCCGTGAAAAATCTTGATCTTATGGAAAAACACGAAGAGTATGAACATTTTGATTATGTTTATTATCTTCTCGGAAGAATTTATTATGACAGGTTTCTTAATGAGGAAAAAAACAAAAGGATGCACGCGTCCGAAAGCCTGAAGTTTTTTGACCGCGTGATAAATAAATATCCGGAAAGCATAATCACTCCCCACGCGGAATTCAGAAAAGCAAATGTTCTTTACGGACAGGGCAGATATGAAGAGGCGCTGAAGGCGGTTAAGGCAGTAAAAGACAAAGGAGTTAATCAAAGATTTGAATTGATGCTGGATTATTTTGCGGCATGGAATTATTTTATGCTGAAAAAATACGATAGTGCGGTAAATATCTACAGCAGCATAATAAAAAACTATCCTGATGATATTCTGGCTGTCTGGGCCGAATATAAAAAAGGGCTGTGTTTTGAAGAGCAGGGAAAAGAAAAGGATGCGGTTGAAATATATACGGGTATTTCAGAAAAATTCTCAGACAGTGTGCCGGCGGCCTATGCTGAATATGCGCTGGGGTTGCATCTGTATAAAAAAGAGGAATTTTATCCGGCGCTTGACCGCTTTGACAGGGTTTTATCAAAATACAAAATAGAAGAACTCCACCGCGCCTGTGTGTTTATGAAAGCGGATATATACGGGAAACTCAACAAACATTATCTCGCCAAAAAAGAATATGAAATAATAGAGAAAAATTATCCCCGGGATAAGAACACAGCCGAATATATGCAGGGATGGTCGTATTTCAAAGAAGGCGATTTTTCCGAAGCCGAAGAAATATTTAAAAAACTGATCAAATCAGATGGAACGGATGAAGAAATAAAAGCAAAAAGCATACTGAAACTGGGAGATACTTATTTTGAGCGGAAAGAATACGAGAAAGCGAGAAAAGAGTATTCAAAGGTAATCGGGCGGTTTGGCAGGCATCCGGAGCTTGTGTTTGAAGCGACTTACGGCAGGGGATGGGTGAATTACCGTATGGAAAAAATACAAGAAGCAAAAAATGATTTTTATACGGCGCGCAAACGCGCTGTAAATCCCGAGCAGAAACTGCGTTCGGATTTTATGCGCGCAAACGCGCTTTACGGGCTTTATGAATTTAAACCCGCCCTGGATATATACATGGATATAATTTCCACAAAGAACGCGGGAAAAGGAATAAGGAACGAAGCATATTTTTACGCGGGATGGTGTTATTACAGGCTTGAGCGTTTTTCGCTTGCTGTGTCATTCTGGGAAAAATATATGGCCGGCGCGGAAAGCAGGGTAAAGAAAGCCGAAACAATCTACCGGATAGGCTGGGCGCATTTCAGGGATGATGATTTCGACAAAGCAGTAAAAAGATTTGATGAAATAATTAAAAATTATACAGACACTCATTTTTACCAGGAGGCGCTGCTGAAGAAAGGAGACAGCCTGTATAATCAAAGAAATTATACTCAAGCCGCGGAAGCTTATACCGCGCTTGTTGAAAAATTCCCCGAGCATTACAGGGTCCCTGAAGCTCTTTACGGGATACAGTGGTCCTATTACCAGCTTGGCGAAGAGGAGAAAGCAATAGAGCTGTCAAAAGAATTTCTGAAAAAATACAGAGGCAGCAGTTTTGCCCCTGAAATACAGTACAGGGTGGCGGAACATTATTATAATGCCGGAAAAACAGAAACAGCGCTTAAGGAGTACAGAAAATTTCTGGAGCAGAATCCGGACCATGAAATGACCCCCAATGCGCTGTACTGGTCAGGTGAAGCCGCACTCAGTCTGAGGAAATATAATGAAGCGATAAATTATTTCAAGGAGTTTATGAGCCGGTTCCCGGAGTCTAATTTCCAGGAAAGGGCCCTGTTTAAATCGGCAAACGCTTACTACCGCCTGCACCAATATGAACAGGCGGCTGCAAGGTATATTGAATTCAGTGAGAATTACAGTGATTCACGCTATGTGGATGACGCTTATTTTAATACCGCAATGTCATACAGGAAAATGGAAAAAAATGATGAGACGGAAAAATGGTATAAAAAACTTATAACTGAAATGCCGGATTCCGAACTTGCGGAGAGAAGTATGCTGAATCTTTCATATCTTTATCAGGATACGGAAAAATATGAAAAAGCGCTTGAATGGTTCGGGAAAACCGCCGCAAAAAAAGGCCCCCGCGCCGTAGAGGCCCAGTTCTGGATAGCGGATATTTATGATACAAAAGGGGATCATGACCGTGCGGTAAAAGAATATCTGAAAGTATATGAAGAATTCGGAGAAAATGAAATGTGGGCCGTTTCGGCGATTGATGCGGCGGGTAAAATATATGAAAAGCAGGGCAGACTGAAAAAGGCCGCGGAAATATACAGAAAGATAAAAGAAGCGACAAAACAGAAAAAGTATATTGATACCGCGGAAGAAAAAATAAAACTGCTTGAACAGCAGTATGAACTGCTTAATCCTGAAAAAACCCCGAAAGGTCCTGTGAGACAGGACGATGGTGGAGGAGAATGATGAAAAAAGCAGCGGCAGTAATAGTGATATTTCTGTTTTTTGCCGCAGTTTGGGCGCAGGAAGAAGATACCATAGTAGATATGGACGGCGGCAAAAAAGAAATACCCAAAGAAGAATATATTTCCGCACAGGATTCAGAGGGTCCGGATATAAAAAAAGGCGAAGGCTTTGATCTGCCTTCTTCTGAAATAATCATAAAAGGGAAGGTAGATACGCGGGTGCTTCTCCGGCGGGAAATAAGCTCCCTGGAGGACCTGCATGATATAAAAAATATCTTATACGAAAAAGAAAAACTGGATATACCGGGCCATTATTTTGACGAAAGGGATCTTGCCCCGGGCCGGGGGGAAAAGGAAAAGGATTTTGTGGGAAGAGGCAGGCTGGAAGGCGGAACATTCAACCGGCTCGCCGTGGAAGGGATATTGGGCATAAAATTTAACAGAAAAAACAATCTGGTTATGCGTCTGTCTCATGAAAACTATGACCGGCCCGAGGTTGAGAATACCGGCCGGAAGATATACGACAATAACAACAGGGCCGTTGTGTATTATAAGACCGCTTACGGGAAAACGGAAGCCGCTTACAGGCTGGGGCTGGAATATAACGGGCATAAAAATCCCGTTCCTTCAAACCTGTTCGGCGGGGAATATTTTACAAGCGATATAGACTTGTCAACAGGGCTTTATGGAAAAATCAGGGATTATAATTACAGTTTTCTGCTTAAATACAGATATTTTTCACAGGACGGAACGAACCGCGGATGTATATATAAGGAAAACAGAATAAGGAACACCATAACCGCAGAGCGTGATTTTCTTGTTGACGACAGCAAAGTGAAACTTGTGGGGATAGCGGATTATTTTATATCAGCGGTTGAGAACAAAGGAAGGCATTACGACGGTGTTTTTGGAATAGATACCATAGTGAAAGGAATATTTTATTTTGAACCTTTTGTCATACACGGCGGATTGCGGCTTCAGGATTTTAAAATGAGTGAAAATTTTTACAGGCTGAATCCTTATTTTTATGCAGGATGGGATTTTGCGCCGTGGGGCGCCATTTATGCAGAGTTTAATCCTGAAATGCAGGCGCCCTCATATCCGGATGAACTTAAAACTCCTTTTCTGGCGGTAAATGATTCTTATGCGGCGCCTGTTGAAAATGTCAGCCTGAAAGGAACATTTGCGGTAAAGTTTGATGAAATATACGCACAGGCGTATGCGGGTTATAAAAACGTATCAGACGGCAGATATATTGATGAAACAGAACCCGGCAGTACGGTCTTTACTTATTATAACAGCGGATACAGCTATGTGTATTACGGATTAAATCTTGATATTCCGTTTTACGAAGATTTTAAATTCACCTCATCCTATACATACAGGCATATAACGGATGCGGATAAAGAAAATGTAACATATCTTCCCAATAATACGCTTGAAGCCGGACTTAAATATGAAAAAAACAGATGGAACGCGGCTGTATCCCTGAAAGCGGAAAGCGGCGCGTGGGGAACGCGAACAGACAGGCTGCCTTCCTATGTTCTGCTTAATGTTAAAGCGGACAGGGAGCTGTTTGAGAATCTCAGGATTCACGGATATGTAAATAACGTATTGAATAATGAGTATTATTTGCTATATTGGTATCAGGAAAAAGGTCTGAATGCGGGTCTTGGACTGGAATATGATTTTTAAAAAAACAGTATTATACAAGGAGGCATAAATGTTCGGAGAACTTAGTTTCTGGGAAATGTTCGTAAAAGGAGGAGCAACTGTTTTTCTGCTTCTGGGCATATCAATATTATCCTGGTGGATAATAATAGACAGGATAATAATATTTTATAAAACAAAAGTAAATGCGGCGGAGTTCATGGATCAGCTCAGGAAAATGTTCGCGAAAAAAGATTATGAAGGTATAAAAACACTTGCGACAATGACTCCGGGCCCGATCGGCGCCGTAATGCTGGAAGGCATAAGGTCCGCGGGAAAAGGACGGGAAAAAATGGAAAACGCGATGCAGAGAGTGCTTAATTTTGAGGTTGTAAGAATGCAGAAATATCTGGGTGTTCTGGGCTCCATAGGAAGCATAGCGCCGTTTATAGGGCTTTTCGGAACGGTTCTGGGCATAATAAGGGCCTTTCACGATCTGTCGCTTTCCGCCGGGGGCGGGGCCGGGATCGTAGCGGACGGTATAGCTGAAGCGCTTGTTGCCACTGCTATGGGGCTTTTTGTGGCTGTCCCCGCGGTTGTTGCTTATAATTATTTTATACGCAGTATAGACAATACCGAGACCCTGATAATAAACGCGGCCTCGGAATTTACCGATCTTGTGGATGGAGAACGCTAAATGCTTAAGAAAAAACAGCGCGCAAAAATAAATTCAGAGATAAATGTAGTGCCGCTGACAGATGTCATGCTTGTACTGCTTATTATTTTTATGGTTACAACACCTTTTATAATGCAGGGGAACATAAAGATAAACCTGCCTTCCGCAAATGCGCCGTCGGATGAAGCGCTTGACCAGGAAATAGTTGTCGGAATTGCCGATGACGGCAGAATATTCCTGAACGGCACGGAAATGTCCGATATGGAAGGGCTTGAAAATGAGATCAGGAGAATGATTGAAACTACGGGAAACAGGCGGGTTATAATTGAAGGGGACAAAATGGCGTTTCACGGCACTGTGGTAGGGATCATGGGCGCCGCAAAAAACGCAGGAGCCGAAGGAATCGCCGTGTCAACAATTCCGGACGATCTGTCGGGTAAATAAAGTGGGCGCGGAAAACGATAAAACCGGTATTTATTCTGCTGCGGCATCAATCGGCCTGCATCTTCTTTTTCTGATAGTGCTTACACTTACAATGATGAAGTCTGAACCGGCTAAAGTTGCGCTTATAACGGATGTTACACTGATAGAGAGAAAACAGTATTCCGGAGAATCCGGGCTGGAAGAGGATGTTGTGGGCAGGGAGGCTGTGCAGGAAAAGATGCCGGATACGGTTGAAGAAAAAACCGAAAAGCAGGAAGAACAGCAGGAGGAGCCGGAAGAAGAAAAGCCGGATGTACAGCAGCAGCTGAAAGAACTTGAACGCCGGAGGGCAATGCTTGATATGGGTATTGACCGCGGGAAACTGCGTGAAGAGGCAGGTTCCGGCGAAAAAGATGTTGTGGATGAAATGCGGGAGGCAATAGATATAAAGGAAACAGCCGCGGGCGGGGATCCGGTTATTACAGGGGCCCTTTCAGCCAGAAAATACCGGAAAATACAGTGGCTCTTTCCGAAACAGCTTCCGGAAGAAACAGAACTTGCTGTGGAAATTGTTGTGGCGCCGTCGGGAATAATAAGAAGCGTGAAGCTTATGCGCGCTTCCGGATATGCAGAACTGGACAGGCTTGCCGTATCTCAGGCAAGAAATCTTAAATTTGACCCTCTGCCGGCAGGCGCAAAGCAGGAGGATCAGACAGGTGTGCTTTTGTTTAAATTCGGAGCACAGCCGGAATGAGGAAAAATGCTGAAAAAAATTATTGATTCACTTGAAGAAAAAAAGGCAAATCATATCAAAATCCTGGATGTTTCCGGGATATCGGAGTTATGGGGGTATTTTGTTATATGCAGCGGGACGTCTGATACGCATATCAGGGCGCTGAGGGACAATGTTGAAAAGAACGTGGAAGAAAGCGGGGGCAGAATATATTATAAAGAAACAGGAATGGAAAGCGGCTGGATTATAATTGACAGCGGTGATATACTTGTACATATATTCAGCGAAGCGATGAGAGAATATTATTCCCTTGAAAGACTGTGGGGAGGCGCGGAAGTGGCGGACGGCGATATTATTGAAGAAAAAGCAGGAGGAAAAGATTATGAAAAAAAAGAATGACAATAAGATTCCGGAAGAAAAAAAGGAAATTAAAATAAAAATTGACAGCAGAATAGCTTTGGTTCTTAAAGAATACTGCATAGAGAAAAAACTTGATATAAAAAAATTTATGGAAGAAGCAATCGTGGAAAAAATAGAAGTTGATGATATCCGCGAGGAAATGACGCTCTATGACGATTATGAAACGGCGCATTATGACGGAGTTTATGAAATGGAGCAGACGGCATATGATAAAGTTGAGCCGTATATAAATATAAAAAAGAAGCACTGAATTGAAAAACCTTCTGCTTGAGTTTGACGGGGGATATGCAGGGCCGGTGATTGGTGTTGATGAAGCGGGCCGCGGGCCGTGGGCAGGGCCTGTGGTGGCTGCCGCAGTGATTCTGGATATCCGTAAAACAGGGGAATTGTCTGAGATTAATGATTCAAAAAAAATACCCGAAAAAAAACGGGAGCTTCTTTATGAAAAAATAATTGATCTATGCAGTGTTTATGCCGTTTCCGAGGCGTCGGCTGAAGTTATTGACAGGGATAATGTTCTTGCGGCCACGCTTTTCTGTATGAAAAACTGCATTGAGAAACTTGTAAGGTCAGGATCCGGCGCGCAGACGGTTTTGGTTGACGGCATATCAAGGCCCGCGGCGGAGGGGATAAAAATAGAAACCATAAAAGACGGCGACGCAAAGAGTCTGAGTATTGCCGCGGCTTCCATAATAGCAAAGGTGCACAGGGACAGAATAATGCGCAGATACGACAGAATGTTTCCTCAGTACGGATTTTCAAAGCATAAAGGATACGGCACCAGGCAGCATATACTTGCTCTGGAAAAATACGGTCTGTGTGAAATACACAGGAAAACATATAAACCCGTGGCGGCGGTAATGCTGAATGAAAAAAAATGACAGCAGAAAACGGGGAGGATTGTTTGAAAGGGCCGCCGCAAAAGAATATGAAAAAAAAGGATATAAGATACTCGGTTTTAATTACAGCGCAAAGGGCGGGGAAATAGATGTAATAGCCGGGAAAAAAGAGCTTCTTGTATTTGTCGAGGTCAAAGCAAGAAAAACAGGCTCATCTTCCAATCCCTTTGAGGCTGTTGACAGCCGCAAACAGAAAAGAATAATAAGAGCGGCAAAGCAGTATATGCTTTTTAATAATCTCTATAAAACTTACGTAAGGTTTGATGTCGCCGCGGTTGAAGCCGCAGGCGATGAAGCGGTAAAGATTGAAATTATGGAAGACGCTTTTCAGGACGCGGGAGTGTGAATTTGAGCGATAATTATCTTGATTTAATGTTTGAACTTTATACAGACACCCCGAGACAGGGGCCGGGGACCGATCGTGCCACGCTTGAAGCGTTTAAAAGGACCGGTGCTGCGGGAAAAGGAAAAATTCTTGATATCGGATCGGGAACAGGCAGGCAGATTTTTGTGATTGCGGAAAACTCACAGATGGATATTACGGCAACAGACATATTTGAAGGCTTCCTTGAAAGCATAAGAGAACAGGCAAAAAGCAAAGGGCTTGAGGACAGGGTGTCGGCTTTGAATGCTGATATGAATGAGCTGCCTTTTGAAGATGGGGCCTTTGATATGATATGGAGCGAAGGGGCGGTTTACATAATAGGTTTTGAAAACGGGCTGAAAAAGTGGAAGCGTTTTTTGAAGCCGGGCGGGTTTATGGTAGTTTCGGATCTCTGCTGGACAGCGTCGGAGCCGCCGGAAGAAGCCGTGAAATACTGGGAGCGGGAGTATCCGGGGATAATGGATATGGAAAAGGCGCGTGAAACCGCTGAAAAGAACGGTTATGAAGTTATTGATTTTTTTGTTCTGGAAAAAGAGGGATGGACGAGGGAATACTATCCGCCGCTTAAAAAAAATCTGGAATCATTCAGGAGAAAATACCGCGGGAACAGCGCCGCGCAGGCGGTTGTGGAAGAAAGCGAAAAAGAAATGGAACTGTATGAAAAATTCGGAGATTATTACGGATATGTCTTTTTTGTTCTGAAAACACAGCCTGCTTCCCCGCTTTGAATTCTTGAACTTTGAACTACCGCCTTGCCAGGCTGCCGCTCCCTGTCCGTAAATCCGGTTGTTTTTTAGGCGTGGTAGTTCCCAAAGCCCAAAACTCAAAACCCAATGTTTTTTGTTTTCACAAACCACAAACCACAAACCAC
>CAYTNY010000060.1:0-3573 GCA_964439215.1 uncultured Spirochaetia bacterium | reverse complement strand
ACTTTGCTTTTTGCATTTTCGAATTCTTATGTTCTGTCTTCTTCCGGTTCAATGTGTATGATTACGTCTACTATATCAGGGCCTTTTTCCAGAAGCAGGTGCTTTACTCTGCCTGATATTTCGTGCCCCTCTGTCACGGAAAGTTTTCCTTCCACCTGTATATGGATATCAACTTCCCAGCCGCACCCGAGTTTTCTTGTGCGGCATTTGTGGCAGTTCTTTACTCCCTGAACGCTTTTGCAGAGGTCTTCTATTTCTCCGCGGATATGGCGCGGGGCGGCTTTGTCCGTGAGTTCGTTAAAGGCCGGAAGTATAATTTTTATGGCGGCGCGCAGTATGAAAAAAGTGACAAGCACCGCGCCTGCAGCATCAATGAACCACCACTCGGGCTTTAAGATAGCGGCAAGAACAGCCGCTGCCGCGGGGATGGAGCTTAAAGAATCTGTTCTGTGGTGCCAGGCATTTGCAATAACAGCGGATGAATTTATTTTTCTGCCGATCTTTATGGTTGCCCGGTAGATGATTTCCTTTAAAATAATTGAAATGAGCGCGGCATAAAAAGCTATTATATCCGGTGCGGCTCCTTCCTTCATAATAATTGATTTTACGGCGTTATAGCCGATGCCCGCTGCCGCAATGACAAGTATTACTCCTATGAAAATGGAAATTGCAGTTTCTATGCGCCTGTGCCCGTGGGGGTGAGTGCTGTCGGGCGGTGCTGTCCAGTAGTCTGCGCCTATGAAAACCGCAATATCGGTAGATAGATCGGATAAACTGTGTACACCGTCAGCCAATACAGCCTGGCTTTTTCCGAAGTATCCCGCAGTGATTTTTATAAAACCCAAAGCTATATTTCCAATCATCCCCGCTATGGTTATTTTCCTTATTGGCTTTAAGTTTTCTTTTCCCGTTTCTTTCATTTCATAACTCCTGTGATTATTATAACTGATTATAACAGAAGACAGAGAAGTACGCATAGTGAAAAATGCGATTTGCAGTTTTTCGCCTGCGGCGGCAAAAGCAGTAGATTCGGAATCTGAGGGGCGTTGTTTTTGAGTGTCTGAATTTAAAGCAGTTTTTTTTTATAAAAATATAAAAAAAGCCTTGACAAAAACGTGAATTTTAATATAATTCTATCAAGCAGATAGAGTTAGTAGGGATTAGATGCCGGATTTAAAATAAGGCAAATACAGAAAACAGCAGGAAACACAGAAAGGACAATAAAATAAAATTTTGGAGGATGTTATGGGAATTGCGGAAAATGCGATTGAATTGATCGGAAATACACCTATGGTAAAAATAAACCGTCTTAATAAAGATGGATATGCGCAGATAGCGGTTAAACTGGAATCTTTTAATCCGCTTTCAAGCGTGAAAGACAGAATAGGCGCGGCAATGATAGAAGATGCGGAAAAAAAAGGGCTGTTGAAAAAGGGGTCGGTAATTATTGAACCTACTTCAGGGAATACGGGAATAGCGCTTGCGTTTGCCGCGGCAGTGAAAGGATACAGGCTTATACTTACGATGCCCGAAACAATGAGCATAGAGCGCAGAAAACTTCTGGCTGTGTTTGGGGCGGAGCTCGTGCTTACGGATGGAGCAAAAGGAATGGCGGGAGCGGTAAAGGCAGCGGAAGAAATCGCGGCAAAAACAGCGGATAGTTTTATGCCTCAGCAGTTTAAAAACCCGGCCAATCCGCAGGTGCATAAAAATACAACGGGCCCGGAAATATGGGAAGCTGCTGACAGGAAGGTTGATATTTTTGTGGCGGCAGTAGGGACCGGCGGCACCATAACCGGCACGGGAGAATATTTAAAATCAAAGAACAGCGCCGTAAAGATAATAGCTGTTGAACCGGAAAAATCACCGCTGCTTTCCGGAGGCGTTCCCGCACCGCATAAGATACAGGGAATAGGAGCGAATTTTATTCCGGAAATACTGGACAGGGGAATATACGATGAAGTGATAAAGGTAAGTGATGAGGATGCTGCGGAAACCGCCCGGCAGGCAGCCAAACAGGAAGGGCTCCTGCTTGGCATATCCGCGGGAGCAAATATATGGGCGGCGCTTCAGGCCGCAAAGAGGCCGGAGAATAAAGATAAACTTATAGTTACTATAGGATGTGATACAGGCGAAAGATATCTGAGCACCTGGCTCTTTGAATAATATTATATTGAAATCAGGGAGGAAAAAGAGATGAAACGAATGTGAAAAAAACAGGACCGGAAAACAATAAAAAATAAAAAATAAAGGAGAATAATAATGGGAGAAAAAGACTATAAACTTGAAACACAGGTTCTGCATTCAGGTTATTCGCCGGAGCCGACAACAAACGCAAGGGCGGTCCCTGTTTACAGGACAGCGGCATATAATTTCAAAAGCACGGAGCATGGGGCAAATCTTTTTGCGCTGAAAGAACTCGGAAATATCTATACGCGGCTGATGAATCCTACCACGGCTGTCCTGGAGCAGCGCGCGGCTGCCCTGGACGGCGGTATTGCCGCGGTTGCCGCGGCATCCGGGACAGCGGCTGTTCATTATTCTGTCATTAATATTGCGCGGCAGGGCGATGAGATTGTTTCGGCAGACAACCTTTACGGCGGAACATACACTATGTTCAATGACATACTTCCGCATCACGGCATCACAACGAAATTTGTGCATTACAATGATTATGACGCTTACGATAAAGCCGTGAATAAAAACACAAAGGCGATATTTGTGGAAACCATAGGAAATCCTCTTTTGGGAGTTGTTGATATCTCGCAGGTTTCAAAAGTCGCAAGAAAGCATAAAATCCCGCTTATAGTTGACGCGACATTCACAACGCCTTATATAATGAAACCCATAGAGCACGGAGCGGATATTGTGGTTTATTCGCTTACAAAGTGGTACAGCGGGCACGGGACAATAATAGGGGGCGCGGCGGTTGACAGCGGAAAATTCAACTGGAAAGACGAGAAATTTCCGAATTTTAACGAGCCGGAGCCGAGTTACCACGATCTGCGTTTTGCCCACGATCTGGGGCCGCTTTCTCCGCTTGCGTACGCGCTGCGTTTCAGGCTCGTGCCGCTGAGAAACCTGGGTGCGTGTATTTCTCCGGACAATGCCTGGCAGGCATTGCAGGGAATTGAAACCCTTCCGCTGAGAATGCAGCGCCACAGCGACAACGCGCTTGAAGCCGCAAAATTCCTTGAATCGCATTCCGCTGTTTCCTGGGTGAAATATCCGGGTTTAAAATCCCACGAGGACCACAAAACCGCGGACAGGCAGTTTAAAAACGGGTTTGGCGGTATGGTTGTATTCGGATTAAAGGGCGGGTATGACGCGGCTGTGAAATTTATTGACAATATAAAACTTTTTTCAAATCTTGCGAATGTCGGCGACGCAAAGAGCCTTGTTATCCACTCTGCCAGCACAACGCACTCGCAGCTTACACAAGAGCAGCAGAAAGCCGCGGGCATAACACCCGATCTTGTGAGGCTTTCAATAGGCATAGAGCATATTGATGACATAAAAGAGGCGCTTGATGACGCATTGAAAATTTCGCAGAAATGATTTGGAGGAGAGAGA
>CAYTNY010000059.1:0-13612 GCA_964439215.1 uncultured Spirochaetia bacterium | reverse complement strand
AAGCTCAAAACTCAAAACTCAAAGCTCAAAACTCAAAGCTCAAAACTCAAAGCTCCTCGCCTTTTTTCCCTTTTTATATATTGCAGTATACACATTTAATGATATAATAAATTAAATTTAAATAATGCGGGGCGTGTTATGTACAAGATTGTTTATGAACAAAACAATGATATATTGTATGCAAAACCACACGGTGAACAGACTCTTGAAAACAACAAACAGCTTGCTGTGGATGTGGTAAAAAAAATCAAAAAACTGAAGCTGAGAAAACTCCTGCTCGATTCACACGGATTTATAGGACAGCCCGGAACGTTTCAGGATTATGATCTTGCGGAGTTTATCAGCCCTCTTGTAGCAAACGAAATAGATAAAATAGCCTTTTTTCATCCTATTGAAACAGCTGAATTCAGCCGTTTTTTTGAAACAGCGGCAAGAAACAAAGGCGTGAATGTAAAAGAATTTACCGATAGAAATGAAGCGGAGAAATGGCTAATATCAGATATACCGGATTAAACCGCGTATATTTTTAATAATGCACAACAGAATGTATGCTGTGTCCTTCCAGTTTTTCTCTTCCTTTTAAAAAATCCAGCTCAATAATAAAAAAGATTTCTTCTATTACCGCGTCAAATTTATGCATAAGCCTTGAAGCCGCGCTTACGGTTCCTCCGGTCGCAAGAAGATCATCAATCAGAACAATCCTGGCGCCTTTTTCAAGAGAATCCCTGTGAATCTCAAGCGCATCGTTCCCGTATTCAAGCCTGTATTCTTCCCTGTATGTTTCCCGGGGGAGTTTTCCGGGTTTTCTTACCGGAACAAGCGGCACTTTGAGCTTATATGCAAGAGGAGATCCTATAATAAACCCTCTTGATTCCACACATACAACAGAATCTATTTTTTTATCCTTATATCTTTCATACATATAATCAATCAGCCCTCCGAAAATATCCGGATCTTTTAAGACAGGAGTTATATCCTTGAATATAATCCCTTCTTTCGGAAAATCCGGCACATCTTTTACCGCTGCCCTTATAATATTCTCCATGCTTCATCCTCCTTATGTGTTTTCGGAGTTTTTCATCAGATATTTAAGTTTTTTTATCGCTATCATTTCTATCTGCCGAATGCGTTCCCGGGTAAGTTTCAGTTTCTTTCCTATTTCCTCCAGCGTCATGACATTATTGTTTTCCAGTCCGAACCGGTATATAATAACTTTCTGTTCATTGGGCTTCAGCTGCGAGACCAGTTCCATCATTTTATCTTTTTTATCCTGTTCAAAAAACTCCTCATCCGGTTTGATCATATTTATATCTTCCACCGTGTCCTTTAATGTTCTGCCTGTTTCGGAATTTTCACTTTCATATTCAAGATCAAGCGACTGAGGCGTCTTAATTATATTCAGGATTTCATTAAGCTTTGACGGTTCTATTTTCAGTTTCTTTGCTATTTTATATTTATCAGGCGGGGTCCCTTTTCCGTCCAGAGCGTTTTTTTCCAGGATTTTCAGATATTTATGGTATATATCCAGTATGTGAACGGGAATTCTTATTGTGTTTTTTTGATTGGCTATCGCCCTGTTTACGGACTGTTTTATCCACCAGGTGGCATAAGTGGAAAATCTGAACCCTCTGGGAACTTCAAATTTTTCAACGGCTTTTAAAAGCCCTATATTACCTTCCTCTATCAGGTCCACGAGAGGCACTCCAAAATATTCATATTTTTTCGCTATCTTTACCACCAGTTTCAGATTTGCTTTTATCATTTTCTCGCGCGCTGCCCTGTCCCCGCTCTGCGCTTTTAATATAAGCTCTTTTTCCTCCTTTTCGCCGAGAACTTTCTCTTTTCTTATTTCATCAAAATAAAGCATTAGAGAATTCTTTCCGGCTCTTGCCCCTTCTCTGACATTTTTGTTCAGTTTACCCTCGTCAAGATCTTTTATTATAACTTTCTGCTTTCCGCTTTTTTCTTCTTCAGGCATAAATGTTTTTTTTGCCTGTTTTTTCGCCTGTTTTTTAATCTTCTTTTTTGACGCTTTTTTCCCGGGTTTTCGGCCGCCGGAAACTTTTCCCCCGCTTTTTTTCTTTGTTTTTACTGCTTTTTTCTTTTTTGCCGCCATTTGACCCCTCTGTTTTTCTTTTGATTATATAAAACTTTTTATTCAGTACAGTATTCTGAAATCCTTTTTTCCGCTGTCATACGATGCGTCTTCTATAGCAATATCCACAACATTGAAGGACCTGTCTTTTCTTGTTATTTCGGATATAAAGTTGTTTATTTTCGCCCTGTCTCCCTGAACAAATATTTCCACATCTCCGTTTTCAAGATTCTTTACAGAGCCGGATAAGCCGTTTTCCGCCGCAGCCTTGCTGCAGTAAAGCCTGTAACCGACTCCCTGAACCATGCCTTTTACAATTATATGCTGCGCTTTTTTTTCTTTCAAAAGCAGTTCACCCCTTATCATTGAAGATATGTTATACCGAACCTGAAGTGTTTTTCTATAAAAGTTCCTATCCCGGATGTATCTTCGGTATTATTAAGTTCTATCAAAAATACATCTATTGCAATATTATAGTTTAAACTTATTTTCGCCCCTGCATTCAGAAACTCTCCGTCATATTCGGCTATCAGCATAATTGTATCATCCACAACACCCGCTATATCCGCGAATATTTCCCAGTTGGAAATTTCCATTGATGAACCTTCAATCAGTTTGTTTTTTATTCCCAGCGTCAGGCTTATATTTGAAAAACTTTTTGAAGCAGCCGCATAGAGCCTGAAATCATCCCAGTTATGGCTTTCGCCCATATTAAAAGGTATCTTCTGGACCCCGGATGAAACAGCGGGATAATATTCCTTCTCTTTCAGTATATTTGCCTTTATATTGATAGCGCCGCCCTTTAATATTTCCACCAGATCCGAAGACTGTCCGAAATTAAAGAAAACACCCGCCTCAAGAATGTCAAATATCCCGTAATTTGCCTTAAACATAAAATTATGTATTCCCAGTGTCAGGTTTTTATGTCCGGCAGTATAAGCTCCGGGATTGTTTATAAGTCCCGATACTCCGTTTACACCCGGCAGTTTCAGAAAATGCTCAGGTTCAACTGTCTGTGCCTTAACTGATGTAAAAATAAATATAAAACCTATAATTAATATTGCTTTTTTTCTCATTTGCTCACCATTTTTTAATCTCAAGTGTCTGGTCGGGGCGCTAACGCTCCTTTCACCAAAGGTGAAAAATATAATAGAACATTCCTCTCGTTTCCTCCGGGGCCCTTACAGGGCATCCGGAGTGAGGATTTGGCCCTTTATCCGTCTATATCACTTTCTAACAGCAAGTGTCTGGTCGGGGCGCTAACGCTCCTTTCACCAAAGGTGAAAAATATAATAGAACATTCCTCTCGTTTCCTCCGGGGCCCTTACAGGGCATCCGGAGTGAGGATTTGGCCCTTTATCCGTCTATATCACTTTCTAACAGCAAGTGTCTGGTCGGGGCGAGAGGATTTGAACCTCCGGCCTCCTGCTCCCGAAGCAGGCGCGCTAGCCCCTGCGCTACGCCCCGACATTCTTAATTGTTTAAACAACACCTTCAACCATAAAAACTCCCCGCAGGAGAAGTTTATATGGTCGGGGCGACCTGATTTGAACAGGCGACCTCTCGCACCCCAAGCGAGTGCGCTAGTCCACTGCGCCACGCCCCGACATTTTTAAACAAATCATATAATACCACTAAAAAAAGAGGCTTTCAACAGGAAATATCAGGGAACATGGGCGGGAGAATAATATAGCCGCCGGATCATGCCTGAGGCGGCCGCAGCATACCGAATGAGTTTTTGATTCCCGGAATTTTCTAAAATACCATATCAGCCCGGCAGACTTTTATCATATGCCGCATATTATCTTTATATGCTGTATTATCAGCCTTCCAGAACCCTCAGACATTCTTCAAGCTCTTTCTTTATATTTTTTATGCGGTCGCCGTTCATTTTTTCATCAACAGCAAAAAGCTGAAGCTGTTCTCCTTCCTGTTTCGCAATCACTTCCTTCAGTTTTTTCTGGGCTCCGCTTATTTTAAACTCCTGCTCATAGAGAAGTTCTTTTATTATAAGAATTATATCAATATCTTTTTTTGTGTACTTCCTCTGCCCGACACGGGTCTTTATAGGTTTCAGCTCTTCAAAATTCTGCTCCCAGAACCGTATAACAGATTCCCTTACATCCGTTATCTGCGCCACTTCTCTTATAGGGTAATATTTTTTCTCTTTAATATCCATTTTTACCGCCTTGTCTAATATAGATCCCTTTCCCATTTGGGCGACCTTGTCATAAGGTCCCTCATTGAATCAAAAGGAGGTTTCTTTTTGTAAATAACCTTATAAACTTCTTTTGAAATCGGCATATCAACATTATATTTTCTGCTTAATTCATATACTGCCTTTGTTGTCTTCACACCTTCCGCCACCATTTCCATTTTACCAGTAATTTCATCTATTTTCATCCCTTTTCCAAGCTGTTCCCCTACCATTCTGTTCCTTGAATGCAGGCTGCCGCATGTAACAATAAGATCGCCTATCCCCGAAAGTCCGTAAAAAGTTGACTCTTTTGCGCCCATTGCGCATCCCAGGCGTATTATTTCCGCGAGCCCTCTTGTTATCAAAGCAGCCTTTACATTGTCTCCGGCTTTCATTCCGTCAAGAACACCCGCCGCGATCGCCGTTACATTCTTCAGGCTGCCTCCGAGCTCAACTCCTTTTACGTCATTATTTGCGTAAACCCTGAAGCTGTTCGTAAAAAACGCGTCCTGAACTTTCAGCGCAATGCCTTTGTTCCTTGATGCCGAAACCACGCTTGTGGGAACTTTTTTCGCCACTTCTTCCGCGTGGGACGGCCCCGACAAAACCGCGGTCTTTACATTGCCGAGAACTTCTTTTATTATTCCGCTTATGGTCAGAAGCGTTTTTTGTTCAATACCTTTTGAAACACTTATAAATATCCGCCCCGTGTAATCCAGTTTTTTTATTTTTTTCAGCAGGCCCCTTATAACATGCGAAGGCACTGCTATAACGATCATTTCGGAATTTTCAACGGCATATTTAAGGTCCGAAGTTATTCTGATTTTTGCCGGCAGTTTTATTCCTTTTAAAAACTTAATATTCTCTCTCTTTTTGCTCAGAACCTCTGCATATTCCGGAAAAAATTCCCATAATACTGTTTCATGATTTCTCTGCGCCAGTACAAGAGAAAGAGCGGTTCCCCATCCTCCTGCGCCTAAAACCGATATTCTCAATTTCTGTCTCCTTTCCGGAATTCCATTTTATTTTCCGTGCCTTTCATAAGCCTTATAATATTATCTTTGTGCTTTATCACAACAAAAACCGCGATTGCCGCGGAAAACAGCAGTATAACATCGGAATAACCGCTCTCGCCGTAGATAAACACAAAAAAAGGAAGCATCACTGCCGCCGCCATGGATCCCAGTGAGATGTATTTAAATATCCAAAACAGCGTAACAAAAACCAAAAGAGCAGTAATAACGGACAAAGGCGCAAGAGCGAGAAATACTCCCAGACCGGTCGCGACCCCTTTGCCTCCTTTAAAATTCAGGAATACGGTAAAAGTATGCCCCAGTATGGCGAACAACCCGGCCGCAGCTCCTATATAAGGATAAACATCCCCCCATACGGTTGCAGCCGCAAAAACAGGGATAAATCCTTTCAGCGCATCCAGAAGCAGGACAACAAAGAACCATTTTGTTCCGGCCGCGCGTTTTACGTTTGTCGCCCCGATATTTCCGCTTCCTATGGTGCGTATATCAACTCCTTTAAGGCCTTTAATTATAAGATAACCCGTGGGTATTGATCCTGCCAGATAAGCCGCCGCAGCGGTTATTAACAAAGCCGTCATAACGGATAATCTCCTTTCATTTATCTTTATTTTTTTCTTTTTGTTTTATATAAAACTTTATCGGCGAACCCTCAAAACCAAAAGCTTCCCTTAATTTATTTTCAAGATACCTTAAATATGTAAGATGCAGCCTGTCTTTGCTGTTTAAGAACAGAGCAAAAGCAGGAGGACCCGAAGACACCTGTGAAATATAATATATTTTTAATTTTCCTTTTTTACTTGACGGCGCCTTTGTGAATATTGCTTCATTGAACACCTTGTTTAAAACAGATGTTTTGACCCTGGAATTATACTGCATTTCAACATGCAGCACAACATCAATAAACTTTGCGATTCCTTTTTTTTCTTTTGCTGATATAAAAACAACAGGAGCAAACCTTAAAAACTTAAGGCTTTTTTTAATATATACGCTGTATTCTTTGCGCAGTTTTTCCTGCTCGTCTTTTTCTATAAGGTCCCATTTATTTACGACAAGAACTATTGCCCTGAAATGTTCATATGCATAACCCAATATCTTTTTATCCATATCCTGAAGACCTTCCGCCGCATCTATCAGGTGGACCACCAGGTCCGCTCTTTTTACATTTGAAAATGCCCGTCCTATGCTGTATTCTTCGGGTTTTTCTTTTATCCGCTTCCGTTTTTTCACTCCGGCAGTATCAATAAGATTAAATTCCCTGCCTTTTATTTTAATTACAGAATCAACAGAATCCCTTGTTGTTCCGGGTATTTCAGTAACAATGGACCTCTCTTCATTAACAAGCGCGTTAAATAACGATGATTTTCCGACATTTTCTTTTCCCACAATGGCAATTGATGTATTTTTATCCTTCGGATTTATGCCGCCTTTTTCAGATATCTTTGAAACTATATGATCAAGAACATCGTCAATGCCCAGTGAATGAGCCGCAGAAACCGGAAAAACACTGTCAACACCCAGATTATAAAAATCATACATGCTTTCATGCCGTTTTTCATTATCTGCTTTATTTACGACAACTATATATTCTCCGCTGTTTTTTCTTATAAAATCAAAGATCCGCCGGTCTTCTTCAACTATTCCTGTTTTTGCGTCGCCGACAAACATAACCAGATCCGCTTCTTTTATTTCCGCGCTTATACCTTCAATAACCCTGTTCTTTATCAGGTCCTGCCCGTCAAACAGTATTCCGCCCGTATCTATTATTTTAAATTCTCTGCCGACCCAGTTCACGGTCCCGTAAAGCCTGTCTCTTGTTACTCCCGGGTAATCATCCACTATTGCCTTATACTGGTCCACGAACTTATTAAACAGCGATGATTTCCCTACGTTCTCTCTGCCGGCTATTAAAACCGTATATTTTTTTTTCATTTTCTGCCTTTGTTTTTTTTATGGGACAACCCTGTTATTATATGTTTTATACGGCTCTTTTTCAATCACAAAAAAAACTTCATATAGATCCTTACTGCCGTAGCGCGGCCCGTCCATCCTTCAATATTCTTAATATAGCCGCCGGAATAAACCGAACTGTTATTCATCTGCAGTTCCAGATGTATCTTCTGTGTCTTATAACCCGCCCCGAACATCATTGACCAGTCATATACTTCAAATCCGTCTTTATACGGATCTGTATTTATATCTCCGAATGCGCCGGCATAAGTGATTTTGCCGGCCCAGCTGAGCGAAACTCCGCTGCCGGGCTTATAGACCACACCTCCCGAAAAACATGCATGATAAAACGCTCTGTATCCGCTGCGCTCCGAGATTCCCGTTATCTTTGATGCTGTCCCGCCGGTTTCAAGGCTGACAGGGACTTCAATATCTTTAGTTTTAAAAAAATATTTCAGCCCCGCTTCATATGAATCAAGATATATTTTCTCTTTCACCGGATAAAATTCAGGCGGATAATAATCAGCTTCCGACCTGCTCAGATCCGCATAAAGAAACTGCCTGTCTTCAAAAAGAAAAGTTTCTACCCGCGCGCTTAAATCTGCTCCTTTTCCGTCTTTTATGTACTCATAGCCGTCTCTCGCGGTTTTTGTCATCTGCTCCGGGAACCATGGATTTACGGTTCTGACAGAAAGTGTTTCTGACATTTCCGCGGTTATAAAAAAATCTGTATTTATAAAGAACTCTGCGTTTATCCTTTCTCTATCTTTGTATATAAGCCCTCCTGCCGCGCCTATTCCTGCTGTATCCACCCTGCGTTTACAGCTCCCTGTTGTTACGTATTCCGCCTCTTCGCTGACTGTTTCCGAATCCTTTGCGTAAGAAAATCCTCCCCGCAGCAGCTCTTCAAAAACATCCAGCCCCATTTCTTCAAAACTCATCATAAAGGCCCGGCCCTTATAGAACGGCGGCCCTTTCCCGGGATTCTTCATCCCGAGATAAACCTTATATTTCTCCGACAGGCGCAGGAAAAAGCCGAATCTGAAATTATATCTTGAATACAGAATATTCCGGCGGGCGGTTTCCGATATAAAATCCATCGGAAAAAATGTGTCTTTTACCCTCCGCATTTTTTTATTCATGTAAGAATATCCGGCTGAGGCCTTCAGTTTTATATTATCCGCGGCGTCAAAAATATATACGCCTTTTATGTCAAAATAAGAACTTTCATGGTTTTCATTTTGTTTCAGTCCTGTTTCACGGTACTCTTCGGTTTCCCGTGTTTCCCCTTCCATAAAATAATATAATTTCAGCCCGTTTTTCTTTTTTTCCGGCATAATAAACGCGGGCAGATCTTTTGATCCCAGAGAAATGAACGCCGCCGATGCATCAAAATAGTCAGATGAAGCATTCCCTGCACCCGCGTTTGAAATTTTAAAAAGCAAAGGGAAACCGGCCCGGATCCGGTCCTCTGTTTTTCCGTCTTCCGGAAACCGGACATCTGCCGAAGCATTTACTGCGGCGAAAACATAAAGTATAAAAAATATCCCCCCAAGAAAAAAACTTCCGCTTTTTTTTGTTTTCATATCCACAAAGTCCGGGCCCTCTCAGCCGGCGCCTGCGTCCGGAAAAGACCCGCAATTATTAATCCGAATCTTATTCCCGGTTTTTCAGGCATGCTTATATGCCGTTCTATGAACGCTTCTGCCGTGTAAATTCCATAAGAGTAGTTCTGTCTTTATCCGGAAGATTTATAAAACTTACTCCCGCTTCATATCCGCCGTAAACACGCCTGCACCACATAACTTCCGAAATCGCGTTTATTTCCGCTGATATTATATCAAGTTTCAGATCCACTATAAGGACATTCCCTTTCTGCATCTCAAACGGCACATCCACACAAAGCCCTCCCCGGGAAATATTTTTAGTGGCAGCCTGCCTGTATCCGTGTCCTGCTCTGGCAGTATCCTCCCCGAGAATTTTAAACTGAATATCGGTTTCATGAATAATTCTTTTTTCTTTTCTGTTTTCAGCGGTTTCCAATACGGTTTTCCTCCGGCAATATCAGTTATATGTTCTTACGAAATCTTCCAGATGTTTTTTCTGTTTCTCTCCAACCGAAATAAATTTTAATCCTGCTTCATATCCTTCTTTTGTTCCGCTGCACCAGGCAACTTTACAAAAAGTATTGATCGGCCTTAAATCATCCGAAAGTTCAAAACCTATTTTTACAATATGCCCTTTTTTAATACGATCCTTGAGTTTCAGACAGACGCCGCCTTTTGATATGTTTTTTGTTGTTGTGCTGATATATCCGCTGTTAAAAAGATCCACCGTTTCACCCAAAATCTTGTAAACAGCTTCAGTTTCAGCATTAACTCTCTCAAATACGCGTTTATTTTCATTTTCCTGCATAATCAACCCTCCTTTGAGATCTTTTAGAAGTGTAGCTGAGTTATTATGCTGTGTCAAGAGGTTTTTATGTTTTATATGAAGAAATAGGCCGTGTTTTTCTGAAACACTATTTATTTTTTCTCTGCATTTTTTTCCTGTTTATATTACAATACAGTTATGGATAAACAACCGTTAAGAATATATTTTAAAAAAGAAAGAGACTGTCTCTCTTCTGAGGAAATCAGAAAATACAGCACTGTTATATATGATATTTTTACACGTGTCTTTTATTTTCAGCAGAAATCCGCAATAATGTGTTATCTGAGCGCATCAAACGAAGTAAAAACCTCAAAGATTATTGATTTTCTTCACTCCTCCAAATGCCTTGTCTGCGCCCCCTGCATGATCAATAACACTATCAAGCCCTGCCGCATCACGTCCGGAACAAAGTTCAAAAAAAGTGCGTTCGGCATTAAAGAACCTTCCCGCAAAAGGACACTGCTTAAACCAAAAGATATTGATGCCGCAATAATACCCGGACTGGCATTTGACCCGCAGGGAAACCGCCTGGGTTTCGGGTGCGGATATTTTGATAAATTTCTTGCAGGCGCGCAAAAAAATATATTGAAAATAGCTCTTGCATTCAGCTGCCAGATGACATCAAAGCTGCCCTCGGAAAAACACGATATAAAAATGGATTTTATAATAACAGAGAAAGGCATAATTGACTGTGGAAAAAAAATTAAAAAGAAAAACAATCTATAAAGGCAGAATAATAACACTGGCCGTTGACAGAGTTAAAACAAAAAGCAGAACCTCATCCAGAGAGTTTATAAAGCATCCCGGATCTTCTGTTATTCTTCCGGTCATAAACAAAGATCCCGTACAGATACTTCTGATACGCCAGTATCGGTATGCTGCCGGAGAATATCTTTACGAGCTTCCGGCCGGCACAAGGGACCCAAATGAAAGCGCGCTGCAATGCGCCCGTAGAGAACTGAAAGAGGAAACCGGATTTAAAGCCGGCCGCATGAAAAAAATTATTTCTTTTTACCCTTCGCCCGGTATTTCAACTGAATTCATGGATGTTTTCTGCGCTTACGGCCTTACACCCTCCGCCGCGCAAAAAGATCCCGATGAAATTATTACAACAAAAAAAATAAGCCTGCAAGACGCGCTCAGCATGATAAAAACCGGACGTATAAAAGATGCAAAAACAACCGCATCAATACTATATTTTAAACTTTCCCGCGAAAACAGGAAATAACGCCTGCTATTTCTTTTTGTCGTTCATCATTTTTCTTCTCATCGCGACTTTTTCAAATATTTCCTCTACTTTTTCCATGAGCCGCGCCGGAGAAAAAGGTTTTACTACATAAGCATCCGCGCCTGATTTAAATCCTTTTTCAATATCCGTTATCTGTCCCTTTGCAGTCAGCAGTATAACAGGTATTGATGCCGTGTTTTTGTTTGTCTTAAGAGACTTGCAGGCTTCAAGGCCGTCCATCTCCGGCATCATCACATCAAGAATAATCAGATCCGGCATTACTTTTCCTGCCTGTTCAATTGCCTGTTTTCCGTTTGACGCGCTGTAAACACTGTATTCATCCGAAAGTGTGTCCTGAAGCGCGGAAAGTATAAACGGTTCGTCGTCAGCAACTACAATTTTTTTCTTAGCCATATAAAGCCTCCTTATTCTGCTCTTGGTATAATAAATGAAAATCTGCTTCCTTTTCCCTCTTCACTTTCAACATTTATTCTTCCGTTGTGCAGTTCCAGTATATATTTAACAATCGGAAGCCCTATGCCGGTACCCCCTATTTTCCGGACAGCTTCATTTTCAACCCTGTAAAATTTTTCAAAAATACTCGCAAGATCTTTTTTGGATATGCCCAAACCCTCATCTCTGACCGAAACCTCAATTTCATCAGCACGGTCTTCCATCTCTATGTAAATATTGCCCCCTTCAGGCGAGTATTTAACCGCATTTGACAGCAGATTTGTAAGAACCTGTATCATTTTATTTTTATCGACTTTTATTTTATCGGATTTATCCGGAATTGTCAAAATAATTTTATGTTTGGAGGATACACTCTTAAATGTTTCATGGACGCCTTCCAGAAGCTCCCTGAAATCAATTTCATCAATCGTCAGACTCAGTCCTTTTCCTGATTCTATCCGCGAAAGATCCAGAAGATCCCCGATCAGGGCGCCGAGCCTCTGTGTTTCCTTATTTATAATACTTGCGTAATTCTTGACCTTTTCTTCCTTTACTGTCCTTACCATCATAAGCTCGCTGTAGGCCTGTATAGGGGTCAGAGGAGTTCTTAATTCATGAGAGACCATGTTTAAAAATTCGGATTTCATCTTATCAAGCTCTTTTATCTCTGTAATATCCCTGAAAACCGCTACACTGCCCGTGGAATCCCCTTTGTCATTAAGTATCGGCGCAAAAACAGCCGCAAAAAAATGGTCCTTTTTGTCTATTACTATTTTTACTTCTATCTTTGCTATGGATTTTATGGCTATTACCGTTTTAAAATTATCCGTGATCGTTTTATCTTTTACAAAGTCATCTATGGGTTTTCCGAATGATTCAATGGAATTTATGGCAAATATCTCCTCCGCCACCCTGTTTATCATTACTATTGAATTTTCCCTGTCAACAGCAATAACAGCATCATCCATACTCTTAATCATTGATTCTATTCTGCCTTTTTCCACCGACAGATCATCCATTGCGTCTTTCAGGTCCTTGTTAAGCTGCTCTGCACGCTCTTCCAGATGTTCATATAGATTTGCGTTTTCTATGGCAATAGCGGCCTGTGACGCAAGCGCCTCAAGAAATTTTATCTCGGATTTGGCGAAACTTCCGCCTCCTATTTTGTTAAGGACCTGAACAACCCCTATTGTCTGATTTCTGACCTTCAAAGGAACACATATTACCGACTTTGTTATAAATAAAGTTTTTTCATCTACCCGTTTCGCAAACCGCGGATCCTTGCCTGCATCAGGCACAAGCAGGGATTCTCCGGTATACGCCACCCATCCCGCTATTCCTTCGCCCATTTTCAGTCTGATACTTTTTAATTCCTCGCCTTTCGGACCTGTCGCAACTTCAAAATAAAGTTCATTTTTTGTGTTGTCAATAAGGAACACGGATGATGCCTCCGCAAGCATAACTTTTTCCGCGGACTGCATTATTATCTTAAGCAGATGCTGCAGGTTCCTTGTGGAGTTTATGATTATACTCGCCTCCATAAGAGCCGTCATTTTGGCAAGTTCTTCTTCTTTTGCTTTGTTGGCGGACTGAGTTATATGCTCCTGCACCGACAGTTCAATAACTATATTAAAAAGATCCACGATGAGATCAGCAAGGCTTATTATCTTTTCTTCGGGCCATACCGGTATTTCCTCATATGCCTTCTTTAACCTGTCAAATTCCACGCCTGTCCGCGCGCTCACGTCTTTAAGCAGAGCGTCATCAGCCTGTTTCTCCTTTACTCCCACAAGAATACTGAATTTTTTTCCGTAAAAATAGGTTGTGGCAACATAATGAACAAGCCCGCAGTGAAGTGTGATAAATTTTTCTTCAGGTTTAATAAGTCCGGGGGTTATTTCGGATATTTCCGCCCCTTTTTTCGTACTTTCCAGAATACTGTGGAATTCCGAAAAATTACTGGTCTGTGTATTAATTGATCCGTCTTCGCTCATTACTTTTATGGAAACATCCAGGACGCTTGCAAGTTTATATTGAATGCCTTCCCATACCCGTATATTGAATATTCTTGACGTTTCAGGCACTGCTGTTTGTTTTTCATCCATAAATTCTTTTTTTCTTCCTTTTTTAGGGTTATTTCCTGTCTTATCGTTCCGCCTTTAAATACCGTTTATATTTTAATTCATTATAAACCCGCATCATAAAAAATTCAATTATAATATTTA
>CAYTNY010000058.1:0-13698 GCA_964439215.1 uncultured Spirochaetia bacterium | reverse complement strand
CATACACCGGAAGATTCTCCGACCGAAACATTTACAGATACTGCAACAGATACTCCGACCGCGACCCACACAAACACAAACACTCTGACAAACACACATACTTTCACAGCTACATATACACATACAGCATCAAACACACACACATATACAAGCACCCCCACAGCCACTTACACATACACATATACCCCGACATTCACAAGCACTCCGGAACTGTCTGTTTCAATATCATCGGTGAACCCTTCAGACATCAACATAGAAACAGACACATCTATCACTATGAACTTTGATATTTCACGGAACACCACAGGCGCGGTTGTTACGCTTATGGACGGTTCAAGCACCATTGATACTTTTGTTTCAACCACAGCTTACTCAACAGGCAGCAATACCGTCAACATACCGCTTGACTCATCGGGCCTGGATCTTTCAACCGTTCCGTCAGGCTCGTATGACCTTTATCTTTCCGTATCAGACGGAACTGATAATTCAACATCGCCCGCATATCAGATAAACATAACAAATCAGCCAACACCAACACCAACACCGACATTTACGGACAAGCCTGAAATAGAGGAAATAGTAAACTACCCGAACCCCTATTCCCCGGAATCAGGACTGCCTGTACGCTTCAGGTTCACTCTGACAAACAAAAACGTAGAACAGGTCAGCATACTGATATACACGTCATCACTCAGGCTGCTGAAGGAATATGTCTTTGAAGACGCCGCCAAGGACCAGATAATAAACCGCGGATACATTGAACTCCCCGCGGAAGTCCTGTCAAATCTGGCCAACGGCGCATATTTCTACATGCTGAAAGTAAGGGACGAAGATAATTCCCCGATAAAAGGCAGACCGGGTAAACTGATAATAATAAAGTAAAACCCGATAACAAAAAAGCCCCGGCTTATAAAAGCCGGGGCTTTTTTTAATTTTAAATGATTTTCCCTCAGCAGACAGCCGCAGATGAAGTATTTTTTCTTCTTTTAACCAAAACAGTCTTGTTTTTTCCCTTCAATCGCTTATAAGATACTTTATCGCATATACTGTTAACAAAAAATGGTACGTGGTACAATTTTTTGGACAATTTTCTTTTAAACAGATTTTTTACTAAGTATCCCGGTCGGTTTATATTTTTTTTCGTTTTAAAACCTTATATACAACCCATACATTACAGTTCATACATTTCGCAACAACCTTTGGACTCATTTCATAATGAGTACACAGCATTGCAATTATCATATCTCTTTTCGCCGGGCCGGAATAAGAATCTGACAATTTTTTTATTTTTTTCAAAGCCTTTAGACATTTCTCCTCTTCTTTCATTTTTTTAATATCCCTCACATTTAAAACAGAATACATTTTATTTTGATTCTCTCTGACATATTTTATTTCGCCCAGAAAATGTCCGTTTTTCATTATCACATCCGCAATTTCTTTCTCATCTGTAAATTCTTCATCCATATAAGCAACATACCGCCTTATAGAATTTTTAATTTCTTCATCAAGCATAAGATAAAGATATTCTTTATCGGCTATGCCGCCATTGCTTTTTCTTAAATATTCAATATGACTGCTCCAGGCATAACGCCTCAAATCATCTTCCAAACCGGCTCTTGCAGGGTTAAGATGAACGTACTTAATCACCTGCGTAAAATAACTTTCCTTCTCAACAATAAGACATTTATAAGGATTCTGAAAAAGATGCCCCGTGTATTTATACTTTCTCGCAAAATACTTTGTATACTTAAGTTTGATCCAGTGCATTACAACAGAAAGTTTCACGCTTTTTGTTTCAATAACAAAATGAAAATGATTCGGCATTAACACATACGCATAAAGCAAAAAATCGTATTTTTCTTTAGCTTTCCGCAATATTGCCAAGAACTTTTTCCTGTCATAATCATCCCTGTATATAATCTGTTTCTGATTCCCCCGTGTAAACACATGATAAACCGCCCCCTCAAACTCCAGCCTCGGCACCCTAGCCATACATACCCCTCCTTTTTTATTTTGTCCAAAAAATGGTACGTGGTACCATTTTTTGGACAATTAATCTATAAGCAGCTATACTTATCAAAATTTAGATTTTTTGCAGTTCCCCTGTAATTCCTTCGGGGGTTTTTTTGCGTTCAAAGACATTGTGCATAAGGATTGTGTCGCCTTCCATACCCGTGATTTCAGCTATGTGCGTTACCTTGCGCGAGCCGTCTTTCATTCTTGACTGCTGGACGATAATGTCAACCGCGCTTCTTATCTGCTCCCTTATTGCCCGCAGGGGCAGGTCAATGCCCGCGAGAAGCACCATTACCTCTATCCTTGAGAGTGCGTCCCTCGGCGAGTTCGCGTGGACCGTGGTCATTGAGCCTTCGTGGCCCGTATTCATTGCCTGAAGCATATCCAGCGTCTCCCCGCCCCTGCACTCGCCCACCACAATCCTGTCCGGCCTCATACGCAGCGCGTTTTTGACGAGATCTCGTATATTCACTTCGCCCCTGCCTTCTATATTCGGCGGCCTGGATTCAAGCCTCACAACATGTTCCTGCGTCAAACGCAGTTCAGCGGAATCTTCAATAGTAACTATCCTTTCATCCGCGGGAATAAATGAAGACGCGATATTAAGAAGGGTTGTCTTCCCCGAACCCGTCCCTCCTGAAATAATTATATTTTTTTTATTTTCAACCGCTTCTGCCAGATATTGGCCGCTCTCTTTTGTTATGCTCCCGAACTCTATCAGATCGTTTATAGAGAGTTTCTTGTCCGAGAACTTTCTTATCGTAACAACCGGGCCGTCAAGCGCTAAAGGCGGAATAATCGCATTTACCCTTGACCCGTCAGGAAGCCTGGCGTCCACATAAGGCATACTCTCGTCTATACGCCGCCCCAGAGGCATGACTATTCTTTCTATGGCCCTGATAACAGCGCTGTTGTCCGTGAATGTTTTCTCCGCCTTGATGAGTTTCCCTTTTTTTTCAATATATATTTCTTCGTGATTGTTTACCATTATTTCTGTTATTTCAGGATCCGATAAAAATGACTCTATCGCGCCAAGGCCCGCTGTTTCATAATATACCTCAGAAACAATCATCTGCCTTGCGGCTTTATCTGTTATACCGCCGCATTCCCGGTCCAGTATAATCTGTATTTTTCTCTTTATTTCACTGAATATTTCCGCTTTTTTTTCCGGATGCGACATTGCGTCCTTTTCCAGACGCCTGACATCCATTTCTTCATAGAGTTTCTCGCGTATCTTTTTTTTCATCTCCCTGTTTTGCCGGTCTTTTTCGGCTTTTCCCGCAAAAAATGTTTTCTCTTTTTCTTCAGCAACATTTTCCGCTGCTTCTTCGTTCTTTCTTTTTTCCATAGTATAAAAACGCCCTGTGGATGCCCTGCGCAGCGCTTCAGCGCCGATATCCTCAAAAATCTTTTCTTCTGCCTTTGAAACAGCTGTCCCGGGAAATTCCTCAAGATCAAGGTTTTTTTCTTTTTTCACAAATCCCCATATATTAATATTTCCGTATGTTTCTCTTACATCTTTTTCAGGCAGAAAATTTTCATCAAAATAATTAATAATAAGCCCTGTCATTGAAGAAGGATAATCCTCTTTTCTCATGTGCTCTAGAACCGCCTTTAAATTCACACCCGTATTTCTGTTGAGCCTCATAACAATGCCTATACTGTCCGACACTTCGGTAACTAAGTCCTTTATTCCTGCTCCGGGCTCCAGTATTATAATGTCAGTCTTTTTCTCCCAGTATTCTATGCATTCTTTTATGTTTTTTTCCTCTGTGCAGCAGTAAAAACATCCGGTTTTTCCCTCCAAAAAATCCTGCATTTTGCGTTTGCTGTCAAATTTAAAATCTCTATCCTGAGCGCTGTATGCAGCCGCGTCATAAACAAGATCACCGCATTCAATAAATACGGTTTTATAATTCCTGCTCAGCGCCGCTGCCATCCGCATACCCAGAACAGTTTTTCCTGTTTTTCCTTTTGCGGAAACAAGAGAAATTAAATGCTTCAATCGTGCAGCTCCCCTACATTTATAATCCGCGGAGTAACAAAGATAACAAGTTCAGTAGTTCTTTTTTCCACGCGGGTATTTTTAAAAAGTTCGCCCAGAAGCGGTATATCAGAAAGAACAGGCACTCCCGTGGTTACCTTGGCGTCCTCATTCTGAATCAGGCCCGCTATTATTATTGTGTCATTTTCCGGCACGGTTATGGTTGTTTCCGCCCAGCGGGTCTTTACCGCGGGCATTACTCCTCCGCCCGCACTGAGCACCACCGCGTTTCCATAATCAAGATTGCTGACCTCCGCTTTAAGCGAAGCCCTTATATTTCCGGATTTTTTAATAACGGGTTTTATTGAAAGGGCCACTCCGTAAGATTTCCACTCTATTTGCGTTTCACCCGTATTTCCTGTTGTCGCGATAGGTATTTCACCGCCCGAAAGAAATGCCGCTTTTTCACCGTTTTCCGTTAAAAGTTTGGGTTTTGCAAGAAGTTTTGCATAATTTGCGTTCACAAGAAAATCCACAAAAACATTCATGGGGCCTCGTTCAAACACGCCTATGGCCTGCAGCGGCGGATTCTGTTCCTGCAGCTGAAGCGGGGAGACAGGCGCTCCGCCGCCGGAGCCGACAGAAGAATTATCCCCGCCCAAAAGCGTGGGCCAGTCAACTCCGAAATTCAGCCCGCTGCCTTCCACTATCTCCAGCATCTGAACATCGATTTCTATCATTTTTTCTATACTTTTAGGCTCTTTCACTTTAACAAGAACCTCATCCTGATAATTGTTTTTCCCATATACTTTTAAAGCCGCGGTCCCTTCTTTTTTCCCCTCAACAATAACCTGTTCTGTTGAAAGTATAACCGCATGTATGACACTTTTATTTGCTATTTCTATTTTCTGCACGTTTTCAAACTTCAAAACTCTGGATCCGCCTTTTTTCAGGGTTATCCGCGACGGTGCGGCAAAAACAATACCGCAGATCATAACAAAAACAAACACACAAAACATTTTCTTCATTTTTTATTACCATATAAGGGCAACGGAAAACTGATGCTGCCCGCCCAGATTATACTGATCATATACAAAAGCATAATCCAGCTTGTAATTTTCATACTGAAAGCCCGCGCCCGCCGCAGGCCACAAGCCATTCATACCGCCCCTGAGAAAAAGATAATCAAACAAACAGAACTCGGCGCCCGCATTCACGACGGCACCGCCGACAGCTTCTTCAAATACAACATCAAGGCTGAGTTTTATTGTTTCTTCAAAAAAATTCGCATTCACACCCGCCTTATAAAAACCTGTTATGTTTTCACTGTAACCGTTCCAGTAAAGATCTCCCATTATATTCTGCAGCATGAGCCCGAAATATATTTCCCTGTCAAGCATCGGCTGAAATATCACACCCGCGTCAAGACTGTACCCTACGGCTCTGTAACCCACCAGGTCCTGATAATGCCCTTTAACAGTCGCTCCATAACGCAGCTGATAGCCCGCCTTGTTCGCGTAGGAAAGCCCCAGTGCCATTTCAGTATTTGCCGCATTTTCCAGAAACTCGCCGAATTCATCCAGTATTTCAATGCCGCCCACGCCGTAGCCGTTCAGATTAACCCCGAACACACCATAATTTTCCGTATGATTTATAAAACCCGCAAAAGAACGGCCCCTGTCATAGGTTTCCATTGAATACATAAATCCTGCCTGCATACTGCTCACTCCCATCCTGGTAATACCTGCAGGGTTCCAGTACATGGCAAAAACACCGCTTGCGGAAGCAACCGCCGCACTCCCTCTAGCTGTCTCATCTGCTCCCACCCCCTGTCTGATAAAATTAGCGGCTCCCGTAACCGCATAAATCCCCGGCACGCAGATCGCAAACCACAAAACACAAAACACAGTCTTTTTCATACTACTCCTCCCTTTTTTTTATTTCAAATTTTTCGTTCTTGTCCTTTTCAATCTCAGCAGCGAAGTATTCTTCCCGCAGTTCATAATCTCCTTTTTCATTCCGTTTGATATGCTCAAACAACTGCTCAAACGAGGCAAGCTTAACTTTCTGTTTTTTCCGGTCGCCCAGCGGCCTCAGCGCCAGATTTATCTCCCCTTTGCTTTTGGCAAAAGTAAGCAGCTCCGCCTCTTCCGGAGTCAGCGCAAGCGTCACGGCGCTGTAAGTTGTTTTCCTTTTTTCATCAACAAAACTTGAACCCACCGCAATAACGCTGACAGCCTGCAGCACCGTTGCCGTAACAGTAAAAGTTTTCTTGTTTTTCTCGGTCTGAAAAGTCAGCAGCACATCGACATAATCCCCGGGGCTTATCATATTGCTCACTCCTGTTTCCTCATTCACCTTCACGCTCAGCGCCCTCAGACCTGTTGGTATCGCGGCATTCAGGTCCTGTTCATTGCCGCTTATCTTGTTCGTAAGCACGGGCTCCCCCTTAAGAAAAGGAACCGCTGTTATCCTGCCCAGTATCTTTTCATAATCATCGGTATGCGCCCTCGTAATATACCGCCCCGGAATTTTCTCATAGCGTATCATATCCTTTGATATTCTGGTCTTCGGCGCTATATACTTGGCAGCCACAACAACATTTGCGGGCCTCAACTCCGCGACAAGCTGTTTCTCCTTTTCACTTAATATGTAATAACCCAAAAAAGCCGCTGCCAGCCCTGCTGCGGCTGAAATCACAAGCAATTTACGTTCTGCCTTCAAAATATGCCTCCTTTTTATCCGAATATAACGGCGCTAAAGCTGTCCGTTTCGTTTTCCGAAATACGCAGGTAATAAAGCCGGGCCGGCCCCGCAATTGTATACAAAACCCAGCCGCCGCCTTCCTGTTTTTCGGAAACCTTCCAGCCCCGCTTTTCAATCTCATTTTCATAAAAATTTTCCAGCACGCGCCTGCTCGCCCCGCGTATTTCCAGTATCTCGGCGGATACCGCCGCATCGCCGTCTTTTCCGACAAGTTCAAGAAAGAGAGGGTTTTCCGCGCCCCGCGGTTTTGCCAGCATACCGGCGCACTCCCGGGAAATATTGCTTATGTCCTTCAGCAAAGGGATACTTATAAGATCCGATTTTCCTCCGCCGCCCGTTATAATATAAAGCCTGCCCGCGCCGCCCTCCCCTTCAAAACAGAGATATCCGTAATCCTCTTTTCTGCTGCTGGCTATCTCTGATATAATATATGTAAACCGCCTGAGCTCGCGGCTCTTTATAAGTTTTTTTCCGTCTTTTTGCAGTTTGGCTTTTATCTCTTTAAAAAGTTCATACGAGCCTGCATCGCTCTCATATTTTTCAATGTCAAATTCAACACAGTTTATTCTTGCCTTTATTGCATCTTTTTTTCCGGTGTAAACACCGGGAATCCCTTTTACCGTATAATTTTCTTCATATACCTCTGCCCGTGAAACAGTTGTTGCCGCGGCAAAAAGAACGCATAATAAAAAAAACATTTTTCTATTTAAAAAATTCAACATCCAGACTTCCTCCCGCAGCGCTTACAAGGCTGCTTTTCAGTTTTATTACCGTCAGATCCTCAAAAACAGGCATAAGAGGCATCTCATATATTATTTCAAACTTTATCCCCGTAAAAAAATCAAAAACATTATTGCTTCCCAGATCCTGAACCTCATCGCTTTCTGCCGCATTCGCTTCCTGCCGGGTCTCTGCGGTATGGACAGAAAGTTTTTCAGAATCCATCCCATAAACCGACGCTATTTCTTTTGCCATCTCCTGTATTTTCTCGGTATCTCCGTGATCCTTGTTGTCTGTAAGCGCCCTCATAACCTCTCTCTCCACCATCGCAAGTTCTGTCCTTTTTATGGACAACTGCGTAAACTGAATCATAAACATAAGCAATGCAATAAAAACCGGTATTGTAATAATAAATTCCGTCATTGCCTGTCCCTTATTTTTTTTAAGCATCTTCACCTTCAATGCAGAATAAAATAATCTTCCAGTATGTTGGTTTCATCTCCTGAAACCCCTGTGTTCAAATCCGCTCCGAATCCATCAGGAGCGTCAAAATCCGCCAGTTTTCCGGCCGCTGATATTGCCTGAAATGCTCCCTGCAGCTTTTCTATTTCCGGAAGTTTTATGTTTTCTATGCGCGGTGTATAATTTGAACCGTTAATATCCCAGAAATCCATACTGCCGCCTTCAATCTTTACATATGACAGCGCGGTCATTGACCCGGGCTTTATCCGCTCTCCGGAGCCGTCCTTAAGAAAACCGCTGTTCACAAGCTGGCTGAATTTATTTTTATCCTTAAACGCAATGACAAGCATTGAATGGTCAGCGTCTTCGTTTGCGATTATGTCAAAACGCAGCTGCTCGAGAAAATTGAATTCCTCAATCGCCTCATTTACCCGGCGTTCTGCCAGTTTTTCAAACTTTTCTGTTTCCTTGTTCCACACCTGATACACATTTTCTCCTTTTATTTTCGGATGCTTTTTAAATATGTATTTATCCTTGTCAAGTTTCTCACCCTTTCTGAAAAACTCCTCGCCCTCAAATTCATAATCCACGCCCTCTTCCAGTTTTTTCGTCCCATAATCAACATCCGAAAAAAAACCAAGATCAAACAAGTCCGCTGCCGTGCGTCTTTTAAGATTAAATGAAGGCGTATAAAACTTCTGGTCAGGATTCTCAATATTAAACAGACCGATGCTGAAAAGCGCGTCATTCCGGCTGCCGTTTATAAAAACCGCGCCCTGAACCATCCACGGCAGAAGCTTCAGATCTTTTGATTTACCCACGCCTGCCAGCAGGTCCTGTATGTCCTGATATTTATTTAGATATTTTTCCACGGCAGGAAGCGCGCCCCCTGACGTGGCAATACAGATTACAGCACCCGCTATCACGGACACCACAAGAATTTTATTTGATGCGGAAATCAGATTAAGGCTTCTTGCGTACCAGGTGCCTCCTTCCATTGCGCCTGAATCCGCGATATTCTGCATATGAACCTTTTCATACATAACATTTCCCACTTCCAGAATAAGAATGCCTATTATAACCAGTACAAGCATAGCCACAAGAGCTATGACAAAGACCTGTCCTTTCTTTTTTCTGAAAATATTCATTGTATCCTCATTAGCGCGTTTGTTTTTATCGTATAAACGGGGTAACCCGAAAGCTCCAGCGCTTTGTGCCGGAAATCCTTCTGGAATAATCCGAATATTCTGTTTACAACCGGTATCTTCAGCGGCATATCATATGCAAACATAAGCTTTATAAAACCCGGATCATCGTAATCTGAATTCTCCAGCTCCACTGTCTCCATTGTTATTCCTGCAGTTTCTTCAAATACCGCCGATTGAACCTCTTTCGCTAGATAAGACTTTCCCATATCCAAAATCGTAGCTTTAAATACTTCCATTTTATCATCGTTGAAATTATCCGCGGCTGCCATCATTGTCTCAAGCACAAACGCGGCTCTATCGGCATATTCCTTTTGTTCTTCGGCGCTGCCGTACGCGGCGGCTGTTCTGGCCGTCATATACGCCGCATATTTCAGCTGTATCGTTTTCAAAAATATCATTGACAGCTGCAGCAGGCCGAGAACCAGAAGCAGGAACACAGGAAGTATCAGCACAAACTCTGTCAGGCTCTGGCCTTTCCTTTTTTTTATCTGTATCTTCATAAATATCCTTTCAGGGAACCGGAATGGCATATATGAATACAAGTGTTTCAAAATAAAGTGATATAATACTCCCGCCTATGCGCAGAAAGACAATACAGCTCAACCCGGCAAGCGCGAAAAGAATTATGTACTCAACAGCGCCCTGTCCGCGGCTATCTTTTATCAAGCGCTTCATTTGAAACCTCATTTTCAAGCGAGTTTATATACTCTATTTTTTCCGCCGCCTCTTCATTGCCGGGTTCCATGCGTCTTACAACTTCATACTCGTTTTTCGCCTGCGCAATCAAACCCTGCTCAAGAAAACGCCGTCCTCTTTCTAATGTTTCATCTATTTTTTTCCTGCGTTTTTGGCTGTCGGCTTCAAGTTTTTCCCGGGCTCTGACAATATTTGCAGCGGCTTCTTTGTCATTAGGCGTCAATTCCAGAACCTGCTCCCATGCCTGACGCGCTTTTTCATACTCCTGTTTCGCGAAATACTCAACGCCTTTATTGTAATACCTGTTGGCCTTGCGCCGGCGAACAGCGGCTTTCTTTTCTTTCGCAAGTTTTACTTTCAGCCTGTTTTTTACGGTTCCGGCCCGCCTGTTGTCCGGATCATAATCACAGGCAAGTACAGCATTGTTATACGCGATATCTGTTTTCCCCTCTTCATCCAGAGCCGCAGCCCGGTTTATAAGCTCCCGGGATTTTTTGGAATAATCAGAAATATAAAAACCCGCTTTCAGGTTTTCCGGGTCTTTTTCCCTCACCTTCAGATAGAGTTTCCGTGAGTCCTTTATATTCCCGGAACTCCTCAGCATATCGGCGCGTTCAAGCATTTTTTCTGTTTCTTCGGCTTCTTTGCGGGCAGCAAGCTCCGCCGTTGCTTTCATCAGGTACTCTTTAACCTGCCGGTTGGCGGGATCCGTATCCCGCGCCTGTATAAACATTCTTTCCGCATCCGTATGCTTGCCCCGGCGGAAAAATACCATCCCTTTGTCAAACAGTTCTTTTACGATTTTCTGAAAAGGCCTGTCGCTTTCCATTATGAATTTTTCTTCGTCCATAATTTCCAGCAGTTCAGCCGCGCTTTTATTTTTTTTATCAACAAGAAATATTTCCTCAAGCACGAGCCCGCATTCAGACAGCCTGCTGTTTTCATAATGCCGCAGAGCGCGTTCAAACCGCTCCCGGATATATTCGGCTTCCTTCAATGCAGTATAATCAGGTTTGATATTTTCGGCTGTTTCTTTTTCCCCCGCCGGCACTTCACGCTGCCGGACGCCCCCGCTGCCCCGGATAATATCTTCATAAACACTGCTGTTTTCCGGATCTATTTTTTTTAATATCCCGAGTTCTTCTTTGGCGCGGGTATAGCTGCCTTTTTGGCATAAAACAGCCGCCCGTTCAATATGTTTTTTTACCGCATAAACATCCGCATCCCCCTGCAGTTTACCCAGTTCCTGTACTGCGTAATCAGAATCAAATGCAAAAACACAGCTGTATAAAAACACAAAAAATGCCGCAGCCGGCACCATCAAAACGAGCCTCATAAAAACCCCTCTATATTTTTTTATGTACTTATAATAACTTCACACCTATGCAAGTCAAATATATCAATAATGTTTTTTGCCCGGGCCGGGTTTCAGTGCGCGGGGCAGACAGCATAAACTGCCTGCCGCCGCCTCACTCCTCAAAGCAAACCACACCCCCGGTGCGATAAAATACAAATAAGAGGAATTAAGCATAAAATTTTAGTATTTTAGCTAAAACGGAATACCCGTAAAAGCCCCTCTGCGAAAAACATAATAAATAAATAGGATGATTTTGTCAAGGTTTTTTAAAGAAAAAACCTCAATGTCCGGATTGCAGGTTTTATTGCGGCACCTGATAAAAGCAAAGTCCTTTTTTCGTATATGACCAAATACTTAATTAACACACTTGTTTATGCTTCCCGCAGAACACCACCCTCTGCCATTAATCCTTTTTCGGTATTTTTCTGATTATATTTGCAGTAAATGCCGGCAAAGCGCGAAAGCATTCAACCTTTGCTCGTTGAGGGAGAGGATATTCTTTTCAGTTTTCTTTATTGCCCTCCACCTCTACGGGGGAGGATAGAGTATGTTACAGGCAGTCTTTTGCCTGTTACATACTCTTGGAGGGGGTTAAGCCGCGGCAGAATACTTTGTAATATAAGTTAACGCATAAAACAAGAGATGCAGACAAGGGACAGTTTGTTAAATGGAGGTAAAACCTTTCAAAGCCTTACAATTCCTGTCCTCTGCAAAGTTAAAAAAGCAGGGGGATTATCTTTTTGCCAGGCCGAGGTGAAGTTTCTCGCCTACGCCGGAAGCGATTTTGGACAGGGTGCTGACTTCCGCGTTTTCGGCGCCGTTTAGAATTCTTGCCAAAACCTGATGTTTGATGCCTGCCCTTTTGGCCACCGCATAATAACTCAGATGTTTTCTTTTCATAGTTTTTTGCAGCTGCTCAACAAATTCAAACAAAGCTTCCGCTTGCGCATAACCTTCCTGCGCTTCTTTGCTTTTCATTGTTTCTTTCCAAAAAGCATCAATTTTCTTTTTACCTGCCATTTTAACGGAAGATGTTTTAACTGTTTTTTTGCCGGTCATTTCATTCGCTCCTTTTAATTCTTTTTCTGCGGTCTTACATATTTTTTTCTATGTTCCTTTTTATCGTATCAGCTATTTTATACTCTCTTTGGTTTTTCTTTTTCTGTCCCTTTTCTATGAACGTATGAGTAAAATATGCAGTATTTCGTGACTGTCAACGCAAAATAAGTGCTGCTTTTGAGGCCAGACCCCAAAACAGTCTTTATGAATTCTCTGGTGTATAAAAAAGAGACAAAAAACGTTCAACAAGAGAGCCTGTGCTGAAGCCTAATAGCGCTCCAAATGGCACGGTAAAACCATATATATAATTCATCTTCTCAGTTCTTATAACATACGCTGTTAAGAGTATGCTTGCCGTTATTCCCGCAGCCGCTGACAAATATATTGGCAGCGTATTTTCATTTTTTTTATGCATATCAGGAAGGTTTGTAATCACCGAAATGCCGTGTCCTGTCACAGCAAATATCCCGGTAGTCAAAAATATTGCTCCTGTCTCTCGAAAAACATCCAGAAATAAAACGCCAAAAAATCCGCTTGCCGCACCTATCCCTGCTCCCCAAAGTTCAAGTGCGTCTCTATTATTCAGATCTTGAGAGACATCTTTATCATTTTCTTGTATCTGTGTTTTATTGTCTTCCATTATTTGATTATTGGTGCTTTCTTTTATCTGAATTGCCGCACAACCGGTTCCGGATAACAAGAAAACCGGAATGAGCATAATAATCACTGTTTTTTTCATAAACCCTCCTGTTTGCTTGTAAGTCATTATATTGTGTTGTGTCAGGTGTGTCAATTCGGAAATGGGGGTTTTAGGCCGCATCATCACCGCGAAAATGGGGTCTGACCCCAAAGCTGCGGTGAGGGGGCGGATTGTGAATAATAGAAGCGAGGCAGCTCTTATGCCTGTCTCCTCATAATAAACTCTTCCTGTTTACTGCCTCCGCCGGCCTTTAACAGACATTCCAAACAAAAATCAGCGTTTTTTGTTTCGGCGGAGCCTATAAAAATAAATAACAGATACAACAATAAGCAGACACAAGATAATTATAATTGTCTTTTTCATATCCACTTTCTCTTTATATCCCAGCTCTTCTGCTTTGTTAAAATCCTTAAATGCTCCCACTTTATCGCCAAAGCCTTCTTTAGCAACTCCGCGGTTATAATATGCACCTGCGTCTTCAGCATCAGATTCAATGGTTTTGGTAAAATCTTTAACAGCGCCCGCGTAATCGCCGGTCTTATTTTTAGCAAGTCCGCGGTTATAATATGCATCTGTGTCTTCAGGATCGAGTTTAATGGCTTTACTGTAATCCTCAATAGCACCTGTATAGTTTCCCTGCTTGCCTTTGGCAAGTCCGCGGTTATAATATGCATTTGCATATTCAGGGTTAAGTTCTATCGCTTTATTAAAATCCTCAATAGCGCCGGTA
>CAYTNY010000057.1:0-14247 GCA_964439215.1 uncultured Spirochaetia bacterium | reverse complement strand
AAAATTCAGGAGCTTCCCCCGTCAACGCCTGTGCAGCCCGGATAAAAAAATCTGCTCCGTAATATCCCGGACTTTTCTGTTCAAAACAATGCAAACCGGGTATTTTGACATTCAAAAATTTATGTGCTATTATTGGCATAAGATAAAACAAATGAGGAAATATACTTATGAAAAAAACATTTATTGCGTTTTTATTCTTTATTTTTTTAATCTGCTCGGTTTTCTTTTTCGGGTGCAGCAGGCATTCGCCCGCTCCAATAACAGGTACAGAACCCGGCGAAGGCCTTGTAAGCGGCACAATCACCCTGCCCGAAAATTCCGAAGAAAAAGACTATTACATTGTTTTATTTTCCGATTTTAACGGATTTGAAAACTCGCCTGTTTTTGTTTCCGGCGTGTGCGGGCCCGGCACGTCCATAGACTACTCAATAAACGCGCCTGCCGGCTCATATTATATGGCTGTTTTTGTGGACAACAGCGGGACAGGCACTCCCTGCCCCGGTGACTTTGTGGGAGTTCACGGCGCTGTCTGGCCCGACTGGCCTTCCACGCCCAACGTAACCATAACAGAAGATGGTTTCACAAGCTGCGACATAACGCTTGTTCAAGGCAGCGCGAACATAACAGGACAAGTTTACACTTTTTATGAGGAATGCGAAGGGAAAAACTATTACATATATCTTGATACTGATGCAGACCATCTTGACAATGATCATCTCTGCTTTCAGACAGGAACCGCGGGCCAGGGAGATAACTATACCGAAATCTCATTTCTTGCCTTTATCCCGGGAAATTACTACCTTTATGCCTGGGTGGACCGGAACGAAGACGGTATTCTCAACAGCGGCGACAGGATCGGCTACTACGGCGTCTGCCCTTCCTGCGTAGGCGGCTATCCGCAGCCTCCTTCATCGCCCAATGCCGTAATTTCAAATCCCGCAAGCACACACTACTTTTCTGTCCAGCTCGGATTAAAACAGTAAAAAATGCGGATAAACAACAGACTCTTTTTCTTTTTCGCCCTGCCTTTAAACCGCTTTATTCTTTTAACCGTTGTTTTAATATTCTTTCTGCCTGTCTCCGGCACAAGTTTTTGCCCTGCCTGTCCCGGAGCGGGCGCCGCACTGTCCGGAACAGACATAAACACGCTTGGATACGGCTGGCTCATTCCGGATGAACAGTCAGACATTATTCATAATCCCGCTTACCTGACCCATGTCCGGGGCCAGAGGCTTTTTTTCAGCCCCTTTGCGGAAATGGAAATCAATGAGGCCTTAAACACCGAAGAAAACCTGCTGGGCGGCAGGCTTTTTATTGTCATGCCCTCTTACTATTTTAATTATGCCCTGCGGTTTTTTCCTGTAATAAATAAAACCCTCACTAATTCAGATCCTGCCAAAGAGAAAAACTACACTGATACTTTCAGTTTTTCTTTTTCCGCGGGAATGCCCCGGGGCTATACTCTCCACCTCGGGTTATCCGCCGGATTAAACACCGAATATTCCCTTTCCTCAGTTAAATATGAAGACCCTGTCCACAGCGATTCTTATTTTTCCGAAGCCTCAACGGAATTGACACTCAAAGCAGGCGCTGTTTTTGATATCAGCAAGCAGCTGAACTTTGGCATCGCGGCAGAAGGATTAATAGGAGCCGCGGAGCGCAAAAACAATTTCATCCTGTCAGAAAGCGGGGATACAATAGGATTTAACCTGTCATTATTGCCTGAAATAAAATTAAATAAAAACCTTGCTGCCAGGGCGCGCCTGGGAATGAGCTACAAAAGCACGCTTGCTTCTTTTTATAAAAATTCCGTGTTCCTGCGGGAAAACGAATCATTATATCTTTTTGATATTTCCGCGGGAGCGGGAATAACGTATTTTTCACCGGACAATTATACCGCAGGATTGGCTTTAAAAACCCGCATACTTCCCGAAAAAACAGAAAGATTCTTTTACGGAACATCCGAATATACAGACACCATATCCGGATTTTATACTGACGCGGTTTTGTTCATAAAAAAGGACTTTTTCAGCGGCAGAATGATTCTTTTGCTGCTTTATGAATTTTTTAACCTGAAGAATGAAACTTATGAAAACTTTACCCTGCAAAACGGAAACCCTGCCTCTTCAGGCTCCCGAAATTTTTATTCAGCCGAAGTTTTTCCGGAAGTCCCCCGGTCAATCATGCTCGGTGCGGGCATCTACCCTGATGAAAATATTCTTGTTTTCCTTGAATTATCCGGCACTTCTCTCAGCGCCGAAAACCTCTCCGTTGCGGAAAAATTCAGCCTGAAGCTGAGCGGAGATATAATTTTTATATTTGAATAATTTTTTCCGGCCGTATTACTCGTTAAGTATCCCGCATACCATATCCCCGAAATCCGAAGTGGAAAGTATTTTATCTTTCGGGGTGTTTCCGCCAGCCAGTTCAACCGTGCAATAACCTCTTTCAAAGACTTTAAACAGCGCGCTCCATATTTCCCCGCCTTCTTTTTCAAGGCCAAAACATTTTTCAAACAAAAACGCTATGCTTCCTATCATTGAATATGGGTTGGAAATATTTTTCCCCGCTATATCCGGGGCCGAACCGTGAGCCGGTTCAACATACCCTTTTTCCGGGCCTATGCAGGCTGACGGCATCAGCCCAAGCGAGCCGAGTATGCCTCCCGCCTGATCCGTGAGTATATCGCCCTGCATATTTTCAAAAAGCATAACACCGTTGAACCTGCGCGGATTTTTCACAAGCTGAAAAGCGGCATTGTCAACAAGCACAGAATCATATTCAACATCCGGATAATTTGCCGCTGTCTTTTCAACTATTGCGTTCCAGAATCGTCCGGTTGCCATTACATTTGCCTTGTGAACATTGGTAAGTTTTACCTTTTTTTTCTGCGCTTCCGCAAACGCGGCCAGAGCCACCAATCTCACCTGTTCTTCGTCATACCGGCACTCATCACAGGCATATTTCATATCCGTGGACGGCCCCTCGGTTTTTTCGCCGAAATAACTCCCCCCCACAAGTTCGCGTATCATCATAATATCAATGCCATCTCCTATTATTTCCGGTTTCAGCGGAGAAAAACCCGCCAATGATTTAGGAAGCCTTACGGGCCTGAAATTAAGATACGTTGAATATCTTTTGCGCAGCGGCAGTATTGCGCCTGTTTCCGGCCTTTTCTCCGGCGGTATTTCATTCATTTTTTCAACAGAAAGCCCCACCGGCCCTTTTATTATGGCATCCGCTTCGTCGCATATTTTTATTGTTTTTTCCGGAAACGGGCTGCCTTCCGAAAAATAAGCAGACGCTCCAAACGGCGCGTAAACAAGCTCAAATTCGTGGGAATATTTTTTTTCAATCACACGCAGAACTTTAATTCCTTCCGCGGTTATTTCCGGGCCTATTCCATCGCCTTCAAGAACAGCTATCTTTTTTTTCATAATATCATTCTCCTTATAATCTTTTTCTGTTTTAAATACCGCAGATTAAATAACAGATATTTTTTTAAAAACAGATGTAATTATATTACAAAAGAATCCGGTGTTCAATTAAATTTATATTTTTCATTCCGCGCGCGGATTCAAAAACCCGGCCGGCAAACCGCATTCACGGTTTTTTTTGTTCCAGCCGCTCGCTCTGGCTTTTTCCTTTTTCGCCTCTTTTTTTCAGCATTCTTTTTGCCATAAACATTACGGGTTTAAGCATAAATCCGTCAAACTCTTTTTTTACATTTTTAAGTTCTTTTCGTATCTCAATATTCTGGGGGCATTTTTCCTCGCATACACCGCACTCATTGCATAAAGACGCCTGTCCCGAAGGCCCGCCTATGCCTCCGGCAACCCAGACAGCGTACAATGCGTGCTGTTTCAGCTTATCGCCGAACATATAACGGGCATTGTAAAACTCAAAACAGCCGGGTATATTAACGCCCTGAGGACACGGCATACAGTACCTGCATCCCGTACATCCTGTTTTCATTATTTTTTTATACTCTTTTTTTATTTTTTCAATGGTTTCAAGCTCTTTTTCCGTGAAAGACAGCGCCTCTGTTTTTTCCGCTATTGCGCAGTTTTCCTCAATCTGTTCAATAGTACTCATTCCCGAAAGCACGGATGTAACTTCCGGATGGTTAAATACCCACCCCAGCATCCATTCCACGGGTTTCTTTCCGGCATCAGCTTCCCGCATAACAGAAAGAGCTTTTTCAGGAATACGGCCGGCGAGGCTCCCGCCTCTTAACGGCTCCATAATTATAACTTTGACTCCTTTTTTATGAGCAAGTTTCAGCCCCTTTTTTCCCGCCTGAAATTTTTCATCAAGAATATTATACTGTATCTGGCAGAAGTCCCAGTCATAAGCATTGAGTATTTCTTCAAAATCCTGCTCCCGTCCATGAAAAGAAAATCCTGCCTGCCGTATTAAACCGTCTTTTTTAAGTTCATCAAAAAAACCGCAGGCCCCCAGTTCCTTTATTTTATTCCATGAGTTTATATCCATTGCATGAGCGAGATAATAATCAATATAATCCGTTCTGAGTCTTTTGAGCTGTTTTTCAAAAATATCCCGCATATCCTTTGTTTCATTTATCATCCAGTGCGGCAGTTTTGTCGCAAGATATATTTTTTTTCTTTTTTCTCCCTCAAAAAACTTTCCGATAAACGGTTCTCCTGCCCCGTTATGATACGGCCAGGCAGTATCGAAATAATTTATGCCTTTTTCCAAAGCATAATCAAGCAGTTTTCCGGCATATTCTTCATCAATATATCCGTTTTTTTCTTTAAACCTCATTGCTCCAAATCCTAAAAGCGATACTTTATCGCCGTTTTTCATCTCTCTGCAGCGCATAAACACCTCCGGAACTTTTACCGCATCATTCAGTTTTGCCGCGGCAAAATACAATAACACATTAAAGCCTATTCCTCTACTTTTACCGCGGCTTGCCGCCGCTTATTATATCAGAAAGAATAAATACTGCCGGGATCACCATCCCAAATGCGGTATTTTTATTTTATTTTAATTTCAATTTTTTTTTCTCCGGTTTTCCCGTCCGGAGCGGCTATCCATATTTTAACGGTTGTGTTTTCATTGTCAGCCGGTATTTTAAGTTCATATTCGCCGTTTTTCGCCCTGCTTACGGCAACAGATAAATTACCCGCCAGCCCGCATACAAAAGAATTATCCGGAACACCTTCTGTTTTTCCTTTTATGATTATTATTCTGTTTTCTTTGCTTTCAGCGGATGAAACATCTTTTACGGTAATCCGCGGATCCCATCCTCTTTTGTTTTTTTCCGTATAATCCGCGCGTGTCGGCCCTGAGCCTTTTGCGGACATGGGCCTTACATTGTCTTTTAACAGTTTTTTATCCGCTGCCTTATCTTCTGTTTCAGAGGCATACACCTTAAAATCCGCGGAAATAAAAAATATTACGGCTGCGCATAATGCATAAAAAACATATTTAACTTTTTTCATTTCCTCTCCGGCATTATTTAATCAGAATATCCCCGTATACCGACGCGTTGTTAATCGTTAAATACATTCTATAATATCCCGGCTCCAGTTCATCAAATTCGCTTTTGTCTATAACAATGGATGTATCCGTTATATCAATGCTCCAGTTATATTCCAGCTGCAGATCAATGATATCCGGGCCTGATTCAAATCTGATCTCTATATAATCATACGGTGCATCAGCGCTGTACTCTACTGTCATATCAGAATCCGCTTTAAGATAAGGATTTGGATAAACTTTTACACTGCTCAGCCCCGCTGCGTCCTGCCAGTCATTCTCATCATAAAGCCCGCTGTAATCTCCGTTCTCATTAATACCTGTAATGCCGAAATAATAGCCTTCATACGGCCCTATTTTCCCGGAACATCCCGCAGTTATTAAAAAAACCGCAATAGCAGTGATAACGTTTTTCATTTTTTCCTCTTTTTTATATTTTCCCCCTGTTGAAATCGGCCCCTAAGCGCCGCAGCTGTCTCCGGCAGTCTCCGGTATATAAGACAAATTCCGGCAGTCTGAGTTTCGTTTTTTTTTGTTTCAGAGATTATATTTATAATAGGTTTTTATTCTGTCAAACAAAAGAACATTTGCATAATTTTTAAATATGTTCCTGACCGCATCCGCCATACCCAGTGTTTTTACGAGATATCTGTAATCAGCGCTCTGTTTGTCCCCTGTAATATCCGTTATTGTTGATGTTTCTTCCGGCAGGCTCAGCACAAAAACTTTGCTGTTTTTTATTTTAAAAAATGTCAGAAAAGGATACGCACCGTTGATAAGAGCCAGATGCTTGCCTCCGGTAATTTCCGAATCAATGACAACTTTTCCCTTTATACTGTTTTGCCTTCCTGTGTATTTTATCTGCTCCCCTTTTACGGGCTTGGCCAGTTTTTTAAAATTAAAGTATTTTTTTATTTCTTTGGCAACGCCCGCGGTAAGAACAATATCTTTTTTTTCTTTAAGAAAATGATTGAATAATTTTGTGTACTCTGTTTTCTTTCCGCTTTGCTCGGTAAGAATCACTATTCTTTCTTCAAATTTCATTTTTTCCGTCAGGAAAATAGGTATCCCAAGCATAAGAAAATACTGATGCAGTTTATCATCTCCGCTTGTATTTGGTTTTCTTATTACCGGCACTTTAAAAATCTTATGAAGATCCCGCAGTCTGCCCATTTTCGGTGTATTTTCTATAAGCGCCTCAACCATGGGTCTCATTTCTTTTTGAGGCATAATACCCGCGCAGAAAAGTATTATTTCCTCGGCTCCGCCCATAACAGACTGATAAGCCTGCTCAACATAGATATTTGAATCCGTCATATATATATCAAACCATGCTTTTTTTACTTTATCAGGAGCTGTTTCTTTAATATACCTGTAAAGCATTCCGCCGTGAACCGGCATATACCGGCCTTTTTTCAGATCTCTTGATTCTGTTCCAACAGCAAGTTCATCAAAGATTTCTGTCAGCCTGGTAATGTCATATCCTTTTTCATAATATTCTTCATACCACTGAGGAAGCTTCAGAACAAGCAGTGCTTTTTTATTTGTTTTCTTTGCCGGTTCTATAATATACTTTTTTGCGGTATCATACATAAGTTTGCTTCTGTATTCCGCCCATGTTCTTCCCTGTCTGGCTTTTTTGCATTCAGGACACATGCATACCGTAAAAAACCAGTCGTCTATTATTATTTCATTAAATATTTTCGCGGTAAATTCAACAGTTTTTTTCAGCGCCCGGTTCGCGTTTTTATCCGTATAACATCCCGCCGCTGATACTGTTTCATTATATTTTGTTTTGTCGGAAAAATGCGTGGTGGTTATGCCTCCGGAAACTTTTATGCCCTCTTTTTCCAGCGCTTTTTTTGCCGTTTTCAGTACTTTTTCATCAGCGGTGCAGCCGTCCCTGTAAGTTTCAAGGTATACTTTTTTAACCGCCATATTTGAAAATATCTTCATGAATTTTTTTATTTCCGGACCGTAATCCCTTACATCAAATACCGTAAAATAAAGCGAATAAAAATATTTTTCAGGTATGGTTTTTTTCCCTTTAATCTGGGTATAGTCGGATATAAGCGGGTCCCTGGGAACAGAAAGGGGCCATTTTCCCAAAGGCCTTGATTTTTTAGAAGGATAACTCAAACACTCTACAAATTCTTTAAGTTGAACTTTTTCTTTTACTGCCAATTCAAAGGCTCCTTTCAGATCTCACTTCTTTATTATACACCTAAATACTGTCTAAGAACAACCTCTATTTACAGAAAGTTTTATATCGCGGAACGCCTTTGGTGTTTTTATCATTGTTTACTGCCGTATTCTTTCGGCTCTGTTCATATATTTTTCAGCTGCTTCATTGTTTCCAAGGCGTTGATATGCCGCCGCAATATTATTAAGGGCATTCACATTTTCAGGCTTTAATTGAAGAGCCTTTTCATACTCTCTGACAGCTTCCTTATACCGCCCGGCCCGAAAAAGAGCCGCTCCTGTATTAAAAAACAGAGCAAATGAAGGCGCTGTTTCCGATGCTTTCCGGTAATACACAACCGCTTCATCATACCGTCCTTTGTCATAATATGCCGATCCCATACTTGAATATATTTCCGGAGACCCCCCGCTTTTTTCAGATGCCTTTTTATATGATTCCAGTGCATTATCAAGCATCCCCATATCCTGATAAACAACACCCATATTATAATGTATGTTTTTTATGTCCTCATCCATTTCAAGCGCCTCTTCATACTGCCGGATAGCTGAGCGTTTCATGCCTGCCGCGTAATAAGAAGATGCCAGATTTACTTTTGTGAGAGGATTATCAGAATATTCCAGCGCTTTTAAATATGAATCTATGGCAAGACCATGGCGGTTTGTTTCGGAATAAATAATACCCAGATTATTATGCGCAGCCGGGCTTTTGGGATTTACCAGTAAAGCTTTTCTGTAATATTTCAGCGCCCGGACATTATCTCCTGTTTTGCGGTATGCGTCGGCAAGTCCTGTAATCGCCGGCTCAAAATTTTGATTTAAGGCCGCTGCCTTTATAAAATAAGGTATTGATTCCCTGTACTTTTGTGTGTCATAAAGTATCCGCCCCGCAAGTTCAAAGGCTGCGGCATAAGAAGGATCAAGTTTCAGAGCTTTTTGCGCGTTTTTAAACGCAGAATCATACCTCTGCATATTATAATAAACCACCGCAAGGTTCAGTATCGTATCAGCATTTTCCGGTGTTAAGGCGGCGCTTTTTCTGATTGAAACAAGAGCCTTGTCATACATCTTTGCCCCAAGATAAGCGGAACTCAGATTATTATAAGCAAGAGAATCTCCGGAATTTAATTCCACTGCTTTTTCCAGTACTGCAGCCGCGTCATTAAATCTCCCGTCCCTTATAAAAGCAACTCCAAGATTGTTAAGAAATGCCCCCAAGCTCCTTCTTTTTGAAAGTGATTTCCCGTAAAGACCTCCGTTAAAACGAGTGTTAAATTCGCTTTCATATTCCGAATCAGGCACAAATGAACCCCGGGACGTTGTTTCTATATTTATTCTGTCCATTTCACTTTCATACCTTACAAAAATATGCCCCGGAACGAAAACACCGAAGACAGGCAGCTTCAGTTCATCCGCTATCATAAGATAAAGCATTGAAAGACTTACGCATATCCCCTTTCTTTTTCTTAAAACATGGCGGAAAGATTCATAATTATTTATATCAACTGCCGCAGGATTTACGGTTTTTTTTAATATATATTCATTTGCCCTTTCGTCAAATCCAAATCCTTTCATTTCATATAAATATTGATTAATAACATAGACAGCCTCCCGGCCCGATGCGCCCGGCCGGATTCTTTCCTTTATCTCGGCAGCCATGGATCTGACGCGGGATGTTTCAACACTTATATTAAGCCGGGGATCAGCGAGCGACGAAAGCCTCATAACGGTGCGTGTAAAATCAAAATCCTCTGTCTGCGGCATTATTTCATCAAGCGTCCGGCTGATATTTTCTGCTTTAATACCCGCGGCGGATATAAAAAATACCGCCGCAAATAATACAGTAAATCTTATTAAAATACCAAAGGGCCTTTTTTTATTATCTGTGCCTTCTGAAAGGGCTTTCATTTTTTTCCTCTTTGGCATTATTGCCGCTGTTTTTAAACCTGTCCAGCCTCCGCTGCCTTTCATACATCCGCTCATATGTTTTTTTCCGTCTCAGCATATTATCTATGCGCATTTTTTCAATATCAGAAAGTTTTTCATATCTTTTTCTGTCTTTTTTTATTCTTGAATACTCATCCATCCTCTTCAGCATACGTTCAAGCCTGTATTTTCTGAGATCTCCGCCGGTTTTAAGGCTGCGGATCCGTTTTATTCTGCTTCTATATGTTTTTATTCTTTCGCGTCTTTCGCTCATTCTCTGTGAAAGCCTTTTTAACCGCGCGGGTTTTCCTGTCCTGGTGTTTATGGATGTTTCACGCTCCGGTTTCACGGAAATACTTCCCGCGGGTTTTCCTTCACTGCCATAACCCGTCACTTCAACTTCACCTTCAAAGACGCCTATACTGTGGATGTCCTGCCCGGTTTCCACGGCAAACTCGGTTCCTTTTACCGCCGCAACCGCCATCTTTGTTGCCACTGAAAACTCCTCGTTTTGTTCAAGCTTTTTTACGATCGCCATCAGTTTCCCTGTTATAAGATCTATTATTGTTCTGCCCGAATCATCCTCTCTTAAAAGTGTTTTGATAACTATGTCGCTTTGAGGCTCTATCACTATTATGGTGCTGTCGTCAAATACTATCTCCGCGGTTGACTCGTCTTTCGTACTTATTCTGTCCCCTTCATAAAGAGCAGTATACAGTTCCGCGTTTTTCCAAACGGATCCTTTTTCTTTGTTTTTAACGAGGCATGTCCCCAGAATATCATTTATATACGCGGCAGAAGAATCAATATCATCTTCTGTTTCTTCCAGATATACGACAGGCGCGTCATCAGCAAATGTTTTTTCTTTCTTCTCATCCTGTTGTTTTTCTTTTTCCGCGGAAATCACTCCGGGTGCAGCAGTTTCTTTTTTATCATATTCTCCGGCTTCTCTGCATGAAACCGTTAAAAACAGAATAACAGCATAAAAAACAAATATTTTTTTCATTTTAACCTCTTTTTCCGGCGATAAGTTTTCATCCTCCGGTTTCAGTGAATATATTTTCAGTACTGTTTTTTTCCCTGTTTTACATAATCGTGTGTTTCATTAAATATCCATTTTATGTATCCGGCATATCCATCGGCAATATCCAGCGCAATAATTTCCGGTGTTTCATAAGAATGCAGTTTCTTAACAGTGCTTATTATTTTTTTCACATTTGACTTCGGCGCCTTTATTATCATCAGTTTTTCAGAGGCTTTTTCTATTTTTCCTTTCCATCTGTAAACAGAGGACATAGGCCCCACAACATTTACACAGGCGGCGCTTCTGTCTTTTAAAAGCGCGTCTGTGATTTTTTTTATATCCCCGGCCCTGTCAGCCGCAACAAAAATAACGCAGGCTTTCACACTGCACCTCGCTTTTTATATCCGCAGTTTCATACATAAAATATTATATCATTTTTAAAAAAAATTTACATGATTTTGCGGCAGCCCGGATATTTTCCGGAGACATTCAACCTTGTCATACAAACCTTCCCCGGGGATATAATACCGGAATTTATAATATTACTGCCTCAATTTTTTTAAGCCCGCCCAACGGCAGTTCCCCCGCAGATTACATTACAACCCTGTCGCGCCCCCGTTTTTTTGCTTTATATACATTTTCATCGGCTTTTTTAATGGCTTTATTGATTCCTTTTACTCCTTCCGCGGTATCTGCAACACCTATGCTGAGTGTGACCCTTACATTTTTATTTTTAAATTTAAATGTGTTTTTCTTTACGGCTTTTCTTATTTTTTCGGCTTTGAACCGGGCTTCGTCCTCAATTTTTTCCCGAAGAATAACCGTTATTTCTTCACCGCCGTATCTGCATACAATGCCTTCGGGCAGAGCCGTATCTCTTATAATCTGCGCCGTCCCGTGAAGAATAATATCTCCGGCAGCGTGGCCGTATGTATCGTTCACTTTTTTAAAATGATCTATATCGCACATAAGAACGCCTATTTCTTTGCCGAGTTTTACGTCAGCGATGCCTTCAAATATGGAATCCATATACTGCCGGTTGTAAATACGCGTCAGCGGGTCATAATGCGCTTTATGATGAAGACAGGAAACCCAGTGGGAGAACATACCCACAAGCACAAGAACCGCCATGGCAGGAAGAATCATGCGTACGGGATAAATTTTTTCAGCATTCATCACACAGTAAAAAAGTATTATTCCGACCCCGACAAGTATACTTCCGTAATTATGTTCATTTTCTATGCTGTAAAAAGAAAAAACCGCGGTTAAAACAAATATCAGCAGATTTATCGTCACAAAATACCCGTTAAATCCCGATACAAATCTTGTCGCAAATCTTTCGGAAAATCCCCCATGGTAATTCCCCGCGACCGTATACAGAACAAAAATAAAAAATACCGTATTTGCCGCCAGAAATATCCAGGAAAGATTTTTACCCAGTTTATAATTAACAGACGGTTCAACAAGAACTATTATAAGAAGATTTATATTAAGCAGCGTGAGCAGAAATTTCAATGTGAATTTGTCCGCGGGCCTCCAGGCAAGCTCATAAAGCCTGCCGGTCTCAATCCCGAACACGGTTCTGTTCATTATGATAAGGAAAATCACAAAAAACGATATCAAAGCCGCGCCTGTTAAAAGCATCTTGAATTTATATATTTTAGGGTAGGATATCCAGGCAACAAGAAATATTACCGCGGATAAAAAAACAATTATTATGTTGTACCACATTCTATGTTCATTCAGCAGAGAATGTATTTCCGGATTAAAAAAATAGTATGCAATTTGAACAACAACAACAACAGCCAGTGCAGCTGCAATAAATTCAGGCCTGTAATTTTCAATTATTTTTTTATATTCGGATTCCAACAAAAACTCCTTGCCCGTAATGATAATTTATAAGTTGATTTAAAATATCAGAAAAAGAACCAATTGTCAAATAATAGTCTTAATCAGAATATCAGCTCATACCGGCGCGGATTTATCATTGAATAATTATTTTAAAGCTGTATAATAAAAAAAATTACAGATTGCCTCACGGAGGATACGACATGTCCAAAAAGGAACAACAAAACAGAGCCGTAATAAAAATAGATCTTGATATTTTCGTTCTGAAACCAACAGAGCTTTTGGTGCTTCCCGACACTCCGAACATATATCTCACACAGGAAAAAGCCAAAAAACTTCTTGCCGATCTTCAGGAAACTGTTGAAGATTCAAAAGAAGGCTTAATAATAAAACTTGAAGGCAAAATCAATCCGCGTCTCAAACATGAAGGCGAAGACGAGAGCATGTTTTTAACACGCGAACTTAAAGCTTCCCGCGTTCGCGAAATGCATCCCGACGGAGTTATGCCTATGGAGGAAAATGTACATGGGAAAAGCACTGAATGAACAGCTTTTAATAGCAATAAAACACAATGACAGGGAAAGGGCTTCAAAACTGATAGATTCCGGCGCAGATGTTAACTTTTCGGATTCTTCGGGGCTTAATCCTCTTTACTGGGCAGCTGCTTTCGGAAACGATGATATGGTGGAATTTCTGATACAAAACGGCGCCGATGACCTTGACGATTCAATTGCGGGGTTTATGGTGTGCCAGTCGGCGTTTTCCGATAAAAAGTTCGGCTCATTCATCTATACCGTATCCCGCGGCTCCATTGAAGTGGCAAAAGCGCTCTTGGATTCCGGTATTGACATAAAAAACAGAAAAAAACGCGAAAAAGAAGTTCTTGCATCAGCTCTTTCGGTTTCATACAATGACGGGCTCATAACCAAAGAAGAACTGAGCAGCCTGACATCGGTTCCTGAAATGAGATTTTTGATTTTAAAAGCTGTATCGGATAAAAGAAAAAAATCCACAAAAAAACAGACAAAGAAGAAGATTATAGCAAAAAAACAGGCAAAAAAGAAAACCACAGCAAAAAAACATAAAACAAAAAAATCAATTAAGAAAAAAAAATAACCCGCCTGTTTTAATATGCAGTATCCGCGAACTTTTTCACCCATCCGAATGCGTCTGTTTCAACAACCCTTACAATATTTCCGCCGCTGAAAAATATCTCATCAGTTTTATATCCTTTTGGATCATAAAACTGCCAGTAATTTTCATATACATTATTTCTGTAATCGCCTTCCGCCATTTTTTTACCCGTTGTATGATAATAAACCCAATAGCCTTCCCTGGATCCGTTTATTATTTTCCCTTCCGAAAACAGCCCGCTGTCCGGATAATAGAACCTGTATTCTTTATCCACAATTTCATTGTCTTTGATTTCCAGCAGCCCGTATACATCTTTTCCGTCTACCGCGGCGGAGGCCGTTACAGACCCAGAAATCTGTCTGCCTGACTTTATAAAACCGGATCCGGTGTTTTCCCATACAGCAATTTCATTTTCACCGTCAAGAAAATAAAGAACATTCCAGTCTTCATCAATAAAACATTCCACCGCCGATGCATATGAAAACAAAAAAAACACAGCTGCGGCTGTCATTAAAGCTTTTTTCATAATAAACCCTCCTGATTTTTTTACAACTGCCGGATACATATATTTTAATATTCCTTTTTTTAATTGTCAATCCCGATGCTTCCGC
>CAYTNY010000056.1:0-14477 GCA_964439215.1 uncultured Spirochaetia bacterium | reverse complement strand
CTGTAGAAAATATAAATAACTGTATGAATTAAGTGTTCCGGTATGTGCAAAAAAAAGACTTTGCTTCTATGAAGCGCTGCAATAAAACTTGCAATCTATATTTTTTTTGTGCAACAACATACTTTACTAACCATACTTCCTTATGATATACTGCATTTTAAAAAAATACGGTTTATTTATTCAATAATTGCATTATTAATGTTTCAACAATTCAATCCGCGTTTTTTTTCGCGGAAATTCTATTTACAGGAAGTGAAAAAATGGCTGAAAAGATCACGCTAAACGAAGACGGTTCCATCAACATTCCGGACAATCCGATAATCTGCTTTATAGAAGGCGATGGTATAGGACCGGATATCTGGAAAGCAACAAAAAATGTCGTTGATGCGGCGGTTGAAACCGCTTACAGCGGCGCTAAGAAAATAGAATGGAAAGAAATATTTGCGGGGGAAAAAGCCAAAAAGAATTTTGACAGTTACCTGCCGCAGGAAACCATAGAAGCAGTCAAAGAGCACATAGTGGCAATAAAAGGGCCTTTAACAACACCAATAGGCGGAGGAATACGGAGCCTGAATGTTTCCCTGCGCCAGCTGCTGGATCTTTACGCCTGCGTAAGGCCCGTAAGATACTTTGACGGAGTAGCGGCGCCGGTGAAAAAACCTTCTGATCTGAACATAAGAATATTCAGGGAAAACACAGAAGACGTTTATGCGGGAATAGAATGGGAGTCAGGCACACCCGAAGCAAAAAAAATAATCTCATTCATCAATGATAATTACAATAAATCAATACTTTCCGAAAGCGGAATAGGCATAAAGCCGATAAGCGAGTTCGGCACAAGACGGCTCATGCGCATGGCAATAGAATACGCGCTCAAAAACAACCGCAAATCAGTAACAATCGTCCACAAGGGCAACATAATGAAATATACGGAAGGCGCTTTTTCAAAATGGGCATACAAAGAAGCGGAAGAGAATTTCCCGGACAAAACAATAAAAGAATGGGATATAAAAGAAGGAACCGACATCTCGGGCAAAATCATAATCAAGGACCGTATTGCGGATGCAATGTTCCAGAATCTTCTTCTGCGCCCGTCTGAGTTTGACATCCTTGTGGCCCCGAACCTTAACGGCGACTACCTTTCCGACGCGGCCGCCGCACAGGTGGGCGGTCTGGGAATGGCTCCGGGCGCAAATATCGGAAAATACGCGATGTTTGAGGCCACACACGGAACCGCGCCGAAATACGCCGGCCTTGACAAAGTAAACCCATCCTCCCTTATTTTATCAGCGGTTATGATGCTTGAACATATGAACTGGAAAGAAGCCGCCGAACTGATAACAAAAGGAATCGGAAAATCAATAATGAACAAAACCGTAACATACGACCTTGCGAGACAGATGGAAGGCCCTACAGAAATAAAATGCTCGCAGTTCGGAGAAAAAATAATAGAGAACTTCAGGCAGGCCGGCTGATGAGGCCTAAAATAGGCATAGTCGGCGCCGGCAATGTCGGCGCCACAGCCGCGCATCTATGCCTCATGAAAAATCTGGGGGACATATATCTGCTGGATATAGACGCGGATATGGCCAAAGGCAAGGCCCTGGACATGAGCCAGTCAAAGTTCCTTTTCGGCTCCGATACACAAATCAAAGGCGGAGATGATTATTCGGAGCTGAACAAATGTGATTACATCGTGATCACCGCGGGCCTGGCCAGAAAGCCCGGAATGTCCCGCGACGACCTGCTTGTCAAAAATTTCGAGATTATGAAAGGCATCTGCACTGAAATAAAAAACAGCGGCAAGGAGCCGTTTATAATAGTGGTTTCAAACCCTCTTGACATTATGACGCTCACAGCCTTTAAAACAACAGGTTTCCCCGAAAACAAAGTAATGGGAATGGCCGGCGTTCTTGACACTTACAGGCTGCTTAACAATATACAGGAAATCCGCGGCGCTGCCTCGGAAAACATCTCTTCAATGATACTCGGCGGACACGGCGATACAATGGTTCCCCTTAAAACAAAAACAACAATAAACGGTTCCAATGTTTCCGATACGCTCTCACAGGAAGAGTGGGGCGCCGTATCCGACAGGGCCGCAAAAGGCGGCGCGGAAATAGTTTCGCTTTTGAAAACAGGAAGCGCCTATTATGCGCCTGCGGCCTCAACAGTCAAAATGCTGGATGCCATAATCAATGATACCGGGGCGCTGCTGCCCTGCTGCGTAAACGCAGGCGGCAAATACGGAATTAATGATATTTTCATAGGCCTGCCTGTTATACTTGACAAGACAGGAGTCAGGGAAATTGTTGAACTTGAACTGAGCCCCGGCGAAAAAGAAAACCTTATGAAATCGGCGCAGTCCATAAAAGAACAGGCCGCCGTCATAACAGGCAAATTTTGACAGGTGAAATATGAGAATTATTCAGCCGGCTGAGATCACCGGGGCTGTTTCCAAAGCCGTAATAAGCGCGAATCATTACCTGCCTTACGATATAGTCAAAGCCGCCAAAACATCCGCTTCAAACGAGAAAAACAAGAAAGCAAAAAATTTCCTTTATAAACTTACAGAAAATTATAAAACATCCAAAAAAGAAATTTTCCCTCTGTGCCAGGACACGGGAATCGCGGTTATTTTTCTCAAAATAGGCAGTGAAACAAAAGTTGAAGGCGATATATATAAAGCCATAAACAAAGGCGTTGAAAAGGGATACACGGAAGGATATCTCAGAAAATCCGTCGCGGATCCATTTACAAGAGAAAACACGGGAACAAACACCCCCTGTATAATACACACTGAAATAGTAAAAGGCTCCCGGATCAAAATGGACATCATGACAAAAGGGGCGGGAGCCGAGAACAAATCAGCCCTCAAAATGCTTGTCCCCTCTGACAGTGAAGAGGGCATTGTTGATTTTGTCCTTGAAACCGTAAAAAAAGCCGGAGCATCAGCATGCCCCCCATTTATTGTGGGAGTAGGAGTGGGCGGAAACCTGGAAACCGCTCCTTTGCTCGCAAAAAAGTCGCTTTTAAGGGAAATCAGCTCCGCAAGTCCTGTACCTGCGGCAAGAAAACTGGAAAAGAAATTACTTGAACTTATTAATAAAACCGGTATCGGCCCGATGGGGCTGGGCGGAGACACCACGGCTTTTGCCGTATTCGTGGAATCGCTCCCCTGCCATATAGCTTCCCTGCCTGTTGCCGTAAACATACAGTGCCACAGTTCAAGACATAAAAGCATAACAATTTAAAAACGGAGATTTTAATGAAAAAAATCCAGGCCCCGATGACAAAAAACCAAACGGAAAATTTAAAAGCAGGCGATGAGGTTCTGATTTCAGGAAAAATATATACTATGCGCGACGCTGCACACGCAAAAATTTCACAAATGCTTGAAGAAAAGAAAAAACCGCCTTTCCCGCTGAAAAACAGCATTATATACTATTGCGGACCCACACCCGCCAAACCCGGTTTTATAATAGGCTCCTGCGGCCCCACAACATCCTCAAGAATGGATAAATACACTCCTTTGCTTTTGGATCACGGACTCGCGGGAATGATAGGCAAAGGCGAGCGAAACAGCGAAGTAAAAGACGCCATAAAAAAACATAAAGCGGTATATTTTTCCGCACTCGGCGGGCTTGGCGCGGAATACGCAAAAAATGTTACAGGTTCAAAAATAATTGCCTTTGAAGAACTGGGTCCGGAAGCTGTTTATGAACTTAAAGTAAAAGATTTTTACGCGGTTGTAATCAATGACGCCGAAGGAAATGATTTTTACTCTTCAAAATCCCGGGGCTGACCCCCGTCATTTTCATCCAGCAGGCCGTAGTACTTAACCGCCAGCATAATTCCCACAGCGGCAAAAATAAGCAATAAATCCGCGGAACCCGCAAGAAACCATATCATCCTGGCTTTGGCCGTAACAAACATCAGAATAATCCCTAAAAGAGAAAAAAGAAGTATTATACGCGACTGCTCTCTTTTTCTGCGGTCCCCGGAGGTTATTGCTGTCAGGCCCATAAGAAAGGCGACTCCCCATATAACAGCCCAGTCAGCAAAATAATACACTGAACCCCAGAAGCCTTTTTCAACCGCCGCAAAACCAAATTCCACGGGTTTTAATTCGTGTATTCCCGGATAAATATGCAGAATTGTCATAAAGCCCGTATAAACAGCCAGTCCTGTAATTAAAAACGGATTTTTCGCAAGTTTCTCCCGGTCCGAAATTCCCAGAGCAATCAGAAAAGCCAGCGGCGGCAGCGCTGCCCAGAAAAAAGCGAAAATTCTGTAAACAATATACGCACTCTCAATATCAATACACGGATTATGCAGAAAGATCCTGTCAATACTTATTGCCGCCAAAAAAATAAAAAAAAGAAAAAAACGCACGCTTGTTTCGGTGCGCGGTTTCTTTTTAAATACCATAACTGCCATAATCACATAAACAACAAACGCCGCAATATGCAGAAATGCCACAGTGTCAATACATTCCACCCTTTATGTCCTTTCCGCGGGCTGCCTTCAAAAACAGCAAAACACCTTAATGACCCGCGGCTTTATATTTATTTAAAATCCACACCAAGCGTCAGGCTGAACGTGCTGAGCCAGTTTTTTGTATAGCCGTCGCCCTGAATGTCTTCGCTCTGAGACGTTCCTTCCGCACCGCCTCCGAGCCAGCGAAGGTTCAGATACGGCGATATGCCGTTGTCAAGCTCTATGCCTACTCTTGAAGATATATCCCATATTGCGCCGGTAAAAGGGTAGCCGGCTCCGTTAAAAAATTCAGAAGAGGCGTAAAAACCGTCAGCGTCAACAGCTGCCCAAAGCCCGTTTTCAAAATGGTATTTTCCCGCCAGTTTCAGAACGGGAACAGGCCCGACGTTTTCCGTTGCCATCCCGTAAGAACCTTTTGCGGATTTGAAATATATGGATGCATTGCGTATCTGCAGCGATAATCCTATTCCAAACTCATTTTCCCCTTCTTTCAGAAAATACCACAGATAACTTGCGCGGTAAAACGAAAAGCCGTATTTCACATCCATCACGTCGTCTTCATAAAATGATGTATCATAAAACCGAAGCGGCCTTTGGGCCACGGTCACTGATATGATCTCAAGAGGCTGGTAAAGAAAAACAACCTTGTGTGAATCAAACAACCGCAGTCCGGCCGTAAATCTGTTAAACGGAAAGAGCACTCCCTGTCCGCCTTCCTTTACATAATCAAATACCGTTCCGTTTTCCCCGAACTTTATGGAATGGGACAAAACCGAAATAAATCCGGCTTCAGCATTAAGCGACAATTCGTACGGGCTTCCTTCCTTATTGAGAACAGATGCTTTTTCCGCATACAGTCCGGAAAAAGAAAAAACATACAACAAACAGCACATCACAGCGGTTTTTTTCATTTCATCCTCCTTTTTTATTTTTAACATGAATTTTTTCTCTATTTAACAGTACAGAAAAACTACTCTTCCCTGCCCCATACTATTTTATAAAGAATCTTCCTGTATTTATTGACTGCGGCCGCAGCGGAGCGTTTATGGTTCCCGTCCGCGTAAATATGGAAAAACGGCCTGTCATTGTCGGGTATTATCAGAACCCTCGCGTTTTCTTCCACATATTGTATTCCTTCCACATCCTGCCCCCCGCCGCTGCCTTTAAATTCCAAAAGTTCTTTCATAACCCTTCCTCTCTCATCCCACGGCGCGTTCAGTTCATAATGCTCCTTGTTGTATTTAGGCAGGCTGTCAACAAGTTCGGAGAGTTTCGCGTCTTCCTTTGCAAGATACTCAAGAAGTTTAAGTGTTGCTATCATTGAATCAAACGCCGGAAGAAAATCCGAGAAGATAAACCCTCCTTTTTCTTCCGCCACAAAATCGGTTTTCTTTTCGTGGGCCGCAGCCATCATTGACCGGTATGATGTTCCGACCCTTATAAGCCGCCCTCCCTGCTCCGCCGCCACTGAATCTATCTTGTTTGTAACCGTAACCGGAACCCCTATAACAGCCCCGGGATTATTCTTTAAAAACAATTTGCTCATAAGCATAAGCCCTGCTTCATCAAACAGAACCCTGCCTTTATTGTCTGCTATGTATATTTTCTGCGCCCCCGCGTCAATCATAATGCCGGCGTCCGCGCGGAGCGTTTTAACCGTGTTTGAAAGCCTGTCATAGGAGTTTTTAAACTCTTCCGCGGATTTTGTAAGTTTTTCTTCGGAATAATAAGCGTTCAGGGCTATCACTTCACAGTTCAGTTCTCCGAAAACCGAGGGCAGAACGCTTACCGCGCTTGAATACGAATAATCTATTATAATTTTAAATTTTCTTTCCGCTATCGCGTCCCTGTCCACGCTGTTTAAGAGCCCGTCCCTGTAATACTCAAATGCCCTTGGCGGGTATTTCACGGCTCCCATTTTTTCCCCCGAAGCCCGCCTGTACTCCTCCCTGAAAAAATAACTTTCAATTGATTTTTCCTGAGCCACGGAAAGGTCAAGGCCGTCCTTGTCAAATATTTTTATATCTATCATACGCCTGTCATAAGGCGATTTTCTTATATGAAGCCCTCCCGCTACATCAAGCGACTTTGCGACGTACTTTGGAACAGATACGGGTATTACCCTGAAATCATATATATTTACACCGCAGGATAAGATGCCCGATATTATCGCTCTTTCTATCATATAAGAACTTCTGTGATAATCCCTTGAAATCAGGACATAACTCCCTTTGGGCATTGCCGACGCGTACGCGGCGCCTATCCGCGAAGCTATTTCGGGAGTTAACTCCATATTTGCGGTTGATGTTATGCCGTAAGCATCAAAAAGCCTGGAGCTCCATCTTTCCCCTGTCACCATTGAAGAAGAGACAACCGAGCCCTCATCCACTTTTTTGTCGGGCCACATTTTCACTTCCGGTTTTATGGTGCTGAACTTGCCTATCTCGCAGTTGTCCGATATTACAGCATTCACGCCGATATATGCTTTATACCTGATTTTATTTCCGCTGCCCACAACCGCTTCTTTAATATTCACATCCTGCTCTATAATATTATTCTCCCATAGTATTGTCCTTGTAAGCTTTGCGTTTTTATCTATAAAGCAGTTTTTCCCGATCACGCAATCCGACAATTCCGCATCGCTTTCAATCCTGCAGCTGTCGCCTATCACAACCGAGCCTTTCAGTTTCGCGCCCGGGCTGATCGTACAGTTTTTGCCCACCCACACATCCTTTCCGATTTTTCCTTTCCGCTCCCCTTTTATATCGCAGTCAATGTCGCCGTTAAAAATATCTTCGTGCGTTGATCTGTACTCGCCAAGGGTCCCTATATCCCTCCAGTATCCCTCAACTTCAGCCCCATACAGGTTCAGCTTTTTTTCCAGCAAAGAAGGAAAAAGGTTCTTTGAAAAATCATAGTCAGTATCATCCGGAATATGCTCAAATATTTCCGGTTCAAAGACGTATATGCCCGTATTTATCGTGTCGCTGAATACCTCTCCCCAGGAAGGTTTCTCCAGGAGTTTTGCTATGCGGCCGTCTTTTTCCGCGACTATAATGCCGTATCTCAGCGGATCTTTTACTCTTGTAAGGACAATCGTGGCAAGCGCGCCTTTTTCTTTGTGCGTTTCAATTGCTCTTGACAAATCAAAGTTCGTGAAAACATCCCCGCTTATTATAAGAAAGGTTTCGTCTTTCAGCTTTTCTTTTGCCGGCGTAATACACCCGGCGGTTCCAAGATCTGTATTTGATATTATATAATCCACATTCACGCCGAAATCTTTCCCGTCACTGAAATAATTCATAATCGCTTCAGGCTGAAAATACAGCATCATCGTGATATCCTTAAAACCGTGGCCCTTCAAAAGATTTATTATATGCTCCAGCATGGGAGTGTTCATCACGGGAACCATTGGTTTGGGAATATTTGCCGAAAGCGGCCTTAAACGGGTGCCGAATCCTCCTGCCAGAATAACTGCCTTCATTATAAACCTCCGGATATTTTCAGAGCTTTTCTGCCTGTGTCATATTGAATTATAATTAAATATCCGCCTAAGTCAATTGATATTTACTCAGGAAAAATTAATAATTTAAAACAGAATCACCTGCCCGCAGCACAAAAGGACCGTATAGCTGTTTTATGTTTGTCCTTTCGAACCTTGAACTCTTAAACTTTGAATTATTAAACAAAAACCACGCAGGCTAAAGCCGGCGGCTGTCAAACCTTTTTTGTATTCATCAGGTTTTCGGTTTCCCCTCCCGCATTACGCATTACGCATTTGGCATTTAAAATCAGTTTTTCATTATTGCCCTCCACCTCTATGGGGGAGGATAGAGTATGTTACAGGCGGTATTTTGCCTGTTACATACTCTTGGAGGGGGTTAAGCAGCGGCTGAACCTGCCGAAGCGCAAGTTAACGTCCGTCCGAAAATCCGGAGGTGTTTTTTTGAACTCTTGAACTTCGAACTATTTTACTTTGCCACACCGCCGGGATTCTGATAAAATAATTAAAGGAACTGATAATAATAATTTTTCGGAGAGGTGCGCTGTGGGAATGGTAGAGCAGGAACTTAAAGAGGCGATAATAGAGTATGTAAGAAAAAAAGGCGGGCCTTTTTCGGGATGGTATGTGGGCGTATCAAAAAAACCGGATAAATCCATTTTCAAGGACCATAAAGTGCCGAAAAAAGGCAGTCCATGGTTTTATAAGTTCGCGTCTGATTCAATGGAATCCGCAAGAGTGTATGAGCAGCTGTTGATGATGGGTTTTGACGGGGATAAAAAATCATCCGACCCCGGAGCGTTTGGAGTTTATGTCTACAGAAAATCAAAAGAAACGAAAGAGTAAATGACTTTGCGCCAGCCAAGCCATTCCTGCATTCATAAGATTTTCGGTTCCGCATTTTGCATTTAATAAGTCTCCGCCAGCCAGGCATCCGGATTCGCTCTTTTGAACTTTGAACTCTTGAATTTTGAACTATTATTTCCGCTCAGTCAGGGGCAAGCGCCCCGGGTTTGTTCTTTTGAACCTTGAACTCTTGAACTTTGAACTATTATTTACGTTCAATCAGGGGCAGGCGCCCCGGGTTCGCTCTTTTGAACTTTGAACTCTTGAACTTTGAACTATTATTTTCGCCCGGCCCCCCGGTTGTTTTCAGGTATGGCAGTTCCCAAAACTCAAAACTCAAAACTCACTGTCTTCCGCTCTTACTAATCACTTACCCCTGTTTCTGTACTCAACATTGTTTCCCAAGGTTTGACTTGTCTTCCCGCCGTTAAAAACTAAATCCCCCTTGCCCCCTTTTTGAAAAGGGGGTAACAACGAAACCATAAAAACAATAATATAAAGTTTTAAACCTTGTTTTCAGAGTTTGAATTTCTGCCAATCCGCCCGGTTGTTTTCAGGTGTGGCAGTTCCCAAAACTCAAAGCTCAAAACTCAAAACTCAATGTCTTCCGCTCTTACAAACCACAAACCACTTATCCCTATTCCCTTCCTCGCCTCAACAATATCATCTGCCCTATTTTTGACTTTATCATTTCTCCTTTATACCCCGCTGTTATAACATAAAAGTATATCCCGTTTGCCATGCTTTTAAATCCAAAACCGGGATAATCAATTTCTTTACTGTTCATAATATAAGATAGCTCGTCCCCTTCAAACACAGCCTCCCTTACCAGCCTTAAATTTGACGTATATATTCTTATACTCACGGAATCAACATCTGTCCTGGTTATTTTAAAGGAAATTTTCGGAGACGCTCCGGAATCGGGATTATAAGGATTGGGATAAAATATTAGATCCGTGATTTCAAGTTCCTCTTTTGTGGGCTCCGGATCAGGCGTGTGGGTAAATTCAGGCGTGTTCGTGTATGTCGGGGTCTGTGTAAAAGTATATGTATATGTGGGAGTATCCGTGGGCGTATCGTCCGGGATTATTTCGGTTTCTGTGGGTGTGTATGTTTCTGTATCCGTGAAAGTATGCGTATAAGTCTCTGTCGGCTCTTCCTGCGCAATGGTTCTTAAGATCATATTGTCAAAGTATAAAGTTCCCGCCCCTCCGGTTTCAGAACTTATTATAAAAATAAGGCTGCTGAGCGGGTCATTTGACAAAAGCGGTTCAGCCTCCGTATCCAGGCTCCGGTCAATAACAAAGGTCAGATTATTCATTCCTGAAGAGAGATCCACGCTTGCGGCAATTTTTCTGTACCACTTCGCTCCTCCGGGAGCGTTCTGCGAATCCACATAAAGCTCCAGCTGATGCCAGCCGTCTGCCGCGCCCCACGGTTCATTCCCCGGCTCTACATAGACATCCATCGTAAGTTCCGCAATATTGCTCCAGTCCGTTGGAGCAAATCCTCCGAGATTCGCAATTTCATCCTGCCAGGGTGCCTGTGTTTCAACATCTATTCTTAAAGCACCCGTGCCCTCGGTAACCGCGTCAGGTTCCGATGATATTAAGCGGGACGCATTGGCTCCTGACCAGGTTCCGTTGTATGCCGGAGTGTCGCAGGTGTTAAAAATAACCGATTCCGGAGTGTTAGTGTATGTGGGAGTCGCCGTATAAGTCGGGGTATCCGTATATGTCGGGGTATAAGTAAAAGCCGGCCCTCCGGGAGTTATGGTGTCCGTATGCGTGGGGGTTTCCGTGGCAGTGGGCAGCGGCCCTGCGGGCGCGGCAAATGCCGCCATAAGCTGCACAAGCCTTGACTGATAGCCTGTTGAATTCTCTGTTACCTCCCAGGAATTTTCAGGCCACGATGTGTTCCAGTCTTTATATGATTTCATGGGCGGCTGATTCTGAGGAGGCTCTATTGTGCCGCTGTATGAAGCATCCGGCGAAAAATACTGATTCGGCCCTCCGGGCAGAAATCCCGGCGCAGGGTTTGTATCCCATACAGTACCGTCGTGAAACCATCCGTGATATATTTCCGTGCAGTACTTATCCCCGCCAAACCTGTCAGCCTGTGTATAATAAACAAGATTCAGCGGATTTCTTCCGTGGTAATAATGAACATATTCTTCGGCTATATCCATATACGCATCCGTCATAGAAGGATTTACATCCAAAAGCGCTCCCCACAGGGCCATATTTGCCCACTGCGCCATCATTCCGTTTGAGCCCCAGGTATAATGCCCGTCCCACATAAAACATTTATAAGGATTATTATTTCTCTGCCCATACGCCTGATTCCGGATCCCCTCATCCAGCGAATCTTTTATCTCTGTCACAACAGAACCGGCAGCTGCCGGGTCAACCGCATACGACAGCATTGCGCGCTGCGTATGTACTGAATTGCCGGTTTCAAAATACCCGCTGCTTATCGGATGATGAGTGCCGTCAGTCAGTATTGCGCTGTCATAATTTGAATCAAAATAAGTTTGATATTGGCTCTCCCCCGTGAGCCTGAAAAGCTCTGCCGCTGCCATAAGCCTGTACGCGGCGTCTGTAGAGTCGTTCTTGTTAGCGTCCGCATTGTCAAAATTTGTGTGATCGTACTGGATGTTTGAGGGATTGCTCTCCAAAAACGACCACGCAAGTTCTGCCGCCGCCCTGAGCGTATCGGAATATCCGGGATACGCACCACTGCCTTCAAAAAGCCTTGCCGCTATCGCAAACGCAGCCGCGCCCGATCCGGTGGCTGCTGTTGAAAAATTGGCGTAATAATAAGGCCTGTCTTCCGTGGACGGGTCGCCTATACCATTATCCGTACCGTTGATTCCTTCCACAACAAAACATCCCGAATACAGCGCCCCGTCAGCCCTCTGCATTTTAAGCATCCAGTCCACTTCATACTTTATCTCATCCAGAACATCCGGCACTCCGTTTCCTGATTCAGGTATGTTTGTAGAGTCAGAAAAATTACCGGGAAAGAACTCATACCCATAAGCAATATCCCATATTACAGGAGCCATCCAGGAAGTATATTTGCGGTAATCGCCCGCGTCATACCAGCCTCCGCTTATATCCCTTTCCGTGCCGGACTGCTCTCCGCCGAGCGACGCGTCATATAAAAGAGAAGATGTCTGCTGAAGATGCGAAGCCGCGTGCGTCCAGCCTTCCGCGTAAGGGTCTTCTATAGGGTAGCCTGAACGCTGGTAATAATATGATTTCATACTTGCTTCAAGCACGCCGTTATATACATCATCTCTTATTTCAAAATTATATGACTGCACAGAGTTTGCGGGATCAGTTATATAATAAGTTCCGGGCGCTGTAACTGAAGAAAACTCCCCCTGCCATACAATATCGCCCGAATCAGTGTGCTCCTCCCCGCTGTTCCACGGAGTTAATGGTATTGTCATAACAAGAGAATCATCAGACGCGCTGCGAAGTTCAAGAGAAGCTCCCGGAGTATAACTTAAGGATGAATCAAAGCCTGTGCGGGGATCCTTTACCATCACCCATTTATCCGAATTTGTCCTGTAACCCAGCTGGTCAACAAGTATCATATCAGTAACAGGAGCGGAAAAGGAAATTACCGCAGACAAAAACACAAACAGTACTGAAAGAGTATAACACCTGATTTTAAAAGTTTCCAAAATACCTCCGTCCCAAAATCCGTTTAACGTTTTTTGGCGTCCCTCACCTTTTATGCCTGCGTTTTTAAAGATTATAGCAGAAAAACTCTGTTTTGGTCAACACAGCACAAATTACGTCTGAATTAACTGCCGTTTCGTTTTTCAGTCTTTTTTCCCCGCAGAACCACTCTGTTTTTCTTCTTTTTTCACGGCAAAAATCCCTTTTACGAGGCTCATATCTTTTTCATCAAAATGCTTCAGAATGAAAACCGAAACCGCAATATACACAGCCGAAAAAACCCCTGTTTTCAGAATCAAAACCGCCCAGCCTCCGGCCTGTCCCAAAAGTCCTTCCAACCCCGCATTCACGGCAAAAGCCGCTGCAGCGGAAACCGCGGGTTTCAGAAATATAACATCAAACCGCGGCAAATGCTTCATTGAAGCAAAGAACAGCATGCACACCGCACTCGTGCCTAAAAATATAGATATCACGGTCGCGCTAAGCGCCCCGGCAAGCCCGTATTTTACCGTCAGCACAATACTGAGTATTATGTTGACCGCCATTGCCGCTGAATTTATTATCATCGGCCCGTTCACTCTGCCCAGCCCGTTCAGAATATTTACGGCAGGATAGGCAGCGGTTCCATAAAGATATCCTGCTGCCAGAAAAACCATCACAAGATAGACATTTTCATATCCCGTTCCCAGCCACAGGCCGATAAATTCCCTTCCGAATATCACAATACCGCAGGCAGGCAGAAAACCCGCAAAAAATATGTACTTGCTTACCCGGTCATAAAGCATATATATTTTATCCTGCTGGCTGTTTTTCTTCAGCTCAGCAGAGGCGGCAAGCAGAGAATTCATTCCCAGCATTTCCGGAACAAGGGATATGTATTTCGTGATGCCCGCGCCTATCTGGTAGTACGCGGCCATTACAGGGTTCATAAAATACCCGAGAATGAGTTTGTCCGCATTGTAATTCACCAGCTGCGCCGCCCGCGTCACAAACAGTTTTATGCTGAGCGTCAGAATAATCTTCAGCCTTTTGACGCTGAACATCAAAGGATTAAAAACAAGCGGCGGATATACTTTTTTTACGATAAAAAGTATCATTATTGTTTCCAGTATAATGGTTCCCATCTGCACAACAACAATTCCGTGTATGCCGTACCCCGCGTAAAGCACCCACACCATAAGCGCGGCCCTGGCATAAGCCGCGGCTATATGAACAATGTTAATGGGATACAGAACATTAAACCCCAAAAGCAGATAGCAGAAACTGAGCATAACAAAATTGAACAGAAAAAGAAACACGCTTACGCCGAGAACAAAATAAACCTCAGGAAGCAGCGCGGAATCCACTTTAAAAAACATACTTACTATTTCATCTTTTGTCAGAAGATACAAAACCGCAAAAAACAGAGCCGCGAAAAGATGAAAAACAAAAAGAGTATTTACGGTCTTGTTTATTTCCTCCGGCTCTTTTCTCGGGTCATAACCCGGAATTATAACACCAAGCGCGGAAAAAGACGAACTCCCCCCGAACAGATCCAGAAAAATAAGTATCGTGCCCGTTATGACCCATATCCCGTAAACCTCCTTCCCCACAAACTCCAGTATAAGCGGAGTAAGTATGAATATAATAGGAAAAGTAAGCGCAAAATAGAGTATTTTTGTCAGTGAATTTTTTTTAAGCCGCGTCTTTATGGTGTCATTCATATATTTCCATCTTTTATCTGCCGGCGGTTTTTTCATAAGACTCCCGTGTGATTATTTTAAGACATTCTAATACACGCCGGAGCTTTTATCAATTTGTTTTTAACCCGGAAACGCAGAGATGTGAATAATAGTTCAAAGTTCAAAGATAAAGCAGTTCAAAGTTCAAAAACAAAACCCACGCAGGCTAAAGCCATCGCCCGCCAAACCATTCCTGCATTCATCAGGTTTTCGGTT
>CAYTNY010000055.1:0-14522 GCA_964439215.1 uncultured Spirochaetia bacterium | reverse complement strand
CTCAATGTTTCCACAAACCACAGCTCCCCTGTTCTTGTTTTACTGCTCTGCCAAAAATCGCCTTGTATTATCACGGTTGATATAATATAATTATCAGCATAATGAATTTTGTATGCCGTTATACGGCTGAATATACTAAAGAAAGGTGTGATTTCCTTGAAAAAAGGCAGAATATATATATATGAAGACAGATGTAAAGGATGCGGATTATGTATTGCCGAGTGCAGGAAAAACGAGATATCCGAAAGCAATGAATTAAACAAATATGGATACAATGTGGTTAAATTTAATAATCTGGATGCCTGCAATGCCTGCAGATTATGCGCGGTTGTATGTCCTGATGCCGCGATAAAAGTATGCGAACTTGTAGAGGTGCCCGAATGAGCGAAACAAAAGAACAGGTCTTTATAAAAGGGAACCATGCCGTGGTTGAGGCGGCTCTTGACGCGGGGTGCAGGTTTTATGCGGGATATCCGATAACTCCTCAGAATGAAATACCGGAATATATGTCAAAAAGAATGCTGGATGTAAACGGGACATTTATACAGGGGGAGTCCGAACTGATCTCTATTAATATGGTTTTCGGGGCCTCTGCCGCGGGCGCGAGGGCAATGACTACGTCATCTTCGCCCGGGATGTCGCTTATGCAGGAAGGCATCTCCTATATGGCGGGATGTGAACTGCCGGGCGTTTTGGTGAATGTTATGCGGGGAGGGCCGGGGCTGGGCAATATAGCGCCTTCTCAAAGCGATTATTATCAGGCTGTAAAGCCGGGCCACGGGGATTATCATCTTATAACGCTTGCGCCTTCAAATGCGCAGGAAATGTATGACTTTACATTTGAAGCGTTTGATCTTGCTGATAAATACCGCAGCCCTGTTATGGTTCTTGCGGACGGGCTTTTGGGACAGATAATGGAAAACATAACATTTACAAAGAAAAAGCCCGAATTTCTGAATATGGAAAAAAACTGGGCGCTGGACGGCGCAAAAGGCAGGGATTCAAGAAGAGTGGTGTCGCTTCTTATGAAACCCGGCGTTCTGGAACAGCATAATCTTAAATTAAAAGAAAAGTACGATAAAATAACAGAAAATGAAAAACGGTTTGAATTGTGGGGCGGACAAAATGCTGATTATCTTATTGTTGCCTTTGGAACAGCGGGAAGAGTGTCAAAAGGAGCCGTTAAGATGACGGAAGACCTTAAAACCGGGCTTTTCAGGCCGATTACTCTCTGGCCCTTCCCATACAAAGAACTTAAAGAAGCGGCGAAAAAAGTTAAAAAGATTTTTGTTTTTGAAATGAATAACGGCCAGATGCTGGATGATGTGAAAATAGCCCTTGAAGGCAGCTGTGAAATTGAGTTTTACGGCAGGCCCGGCGGCGGTGTTCCCACGTCAAAGGAACTGGCGGATGTTATAAGGAGCAGGGTATGAAATTCAAAGAGCGGGTAGTATATGACAAACCCCGGGCCTTGACGGATGCGGTTTTTTCCTATTGTCCGGGATGTTCACACAGTACGGTGCATAAACTTATAGCTGAAGTGATAGATGAACTTAATGTCAGGGAAAAAACAGTGGGAGTGGCGCCGGTAGGATGCGCGGTGTTTGGATATGATTTCTGGAACTTTGATGTTTCCGAGGCTCCTCACGGAAGAACACCTGTTGTGGCGACAGCCATGAAAAGAGTGCAGCCGGACAAGCTGATTTTTTCCTATCAGGGAGACGGAGACCTGGCGTCCATAGGAATGGCGGAAACAATACAAACCGCAAACAGGGGCGAGAATATAACGGTTATATTCATAAATAACACAAATTACGGCATGACGGGCGGACAGCTTGCGCCCACATCGCTTATTCAGCAGGTTACCACGACATCTCCCTACGGCAGGGATGTGAAAAATTATGGATATCCCATGAAAGTTCTGGAGCTTTTATCTCCGCTTCCCGGAGTAAAATATCTTGAACGGGTAAAGGTAACTGATGCGGCTTCCGTAATAAGAACAAAAAAAGCGATTAAAAAAGCTTTTATGAATCAGATTACAAATGTGGGATATTCCATGATAGAGGTGCTTGCCAACTGCCCGACTAACTGGAGAAAAGACACTTTTGAATCAAATAAATTTGTTGATGAGGATATGCAGGAATATTACCCGCTGGGTGTGGTAAAAGATACGGCATAGGAGATGAAAAATGTATTACGATATACTTATAGCAGGGACCGGAGGACAGGGAATTCTGACAACCGGTGTTTTTCTGTCAAAAATAGCCATACTTGAAAAAAAACAGGTGACGTGGCTTCCTTCTTATGGAGCGGAAAAAAGAGGGGGGTTTTCTTTCTGTGATGTTGTGGTTTCTGACGAGGAAATATTTTCGCCGATGGTTGAAGCGCCGGGCAGTTTTATGGTGTTTGACCAGAGGGCCTATGATAATTATAAAAACAAAATAACGGATGAAACCCTGGTTATAAGCAATTCATCCCTTACCAAAATAGACAGTGATTGTCCGGGCAGGGTCCTGGAAATTCCGGCGTCCGGAATGGCGGCAAGGCTGAAGTTTCCCAGGGCGCTGAATATAATAATGACAGGCGCGTTTATGCACGCATCGGGTGTTTTGGATGAAAAAAACGCCTACAGGATCATAGAAGAGATGATGCGCGGGAAGAATGAAGAAATACTTGAAAAAAATATCCTGGCATACAGCCAAGGCATAAAAGCGGCAAAGGAGAAGATTTCTCAAAAATGATAAAAGTAAGAAAAGCAAAAGTTGCCGATGCCGGATTCATACAGGGGATACTCAGGAAATATGCGGTTGAAGCGGATCTGGTCGTGAAAAACCTGAATGATATATATGCCCAGCTGAGGGATTATTATATTCTTGAAAAAGACGGCAGGTCTGCCGGAGTAGTGGCTCTTCATGTTTACTGGGAAGATCTGGGGGAGATACGCTCGTTTATAATAGAAAAAGAATTCAGAGGCAAAGGAAGGGGCAAACTGCTTTTTTCCTGTGTTATGCGGGAGGCGCGCGAACTGGGGATAAAAAAAGTTTTTGCGCTGACAAAGATACCGGGTTTTTTCAGAAAATACGGATTTAAAAAAATAGCAATGAAAAAACTTCCGCAGAAAGTATGGAAAGACTGTCTGAACTGCCCGAAGTTTCCGGATCAGTGCGACGAAGAGGCTCTGATACTGGAGCTGAAACGGGAAAAAAAACAGAAAAAAGCAAAAAATAAAAGATAAACGGAAGTGCCATGAAAGAAAAAAAAGAAAAGAAAAAAGAACTTACATTAAACTTTAATATAGTTGTAAAAGAGGATGAAGCTAAATATATAGGCGAATGCAAAGAACTTCCGGGGCTTGTTGTCAGCGGAAAAAATCCCGGCGAGGTTATGAGAAACATAAAAGCTTCAATTCCTCTTTATCTGCGGTATGTGCCTAAGGAATCGTTTATTCCTGTCTTTGAAAATGATATTACGCCGATTATTTATGATTTTGAGGAGTTCAACGGTTATCTGTATGCTTCTACGAACAAGGATTCCGTTATAAGGACATCCAGCGGCGATATCGGGGCATGGGAAACCATAAGCATAGCCAATATATTTTCGCCTTATTTTAATGCGCCTGTGGGAAGAACAAAAAACTTTGACAGGGAAGAACTGGGCGACTATACTCCGCAGGTTTATTGCCTGAAACAGTTCAATGATCTGGGGACGCCGAAGCTTTTTGCGGGAACCAACGCAAACGGAGGGATATACGAGAGTCTTGACGGAAAAACCTGGAGCCTTTCTTTTAACAGCGGAGAAGCGAGAATCCACTGCCTTGAAGCGTTCAGGGGAAAACTTTTCGCGGGTTCCTCCACGGAAGGGAAAATATACAGCTACAACGGCACGCACTGGATCGTTTCGCTTGATACAACGGAGCTTGCGGTAACCTGTTTCGGGCTTTTCAGGGATTATATATACGCGGGAACATATCCGAACGGGATTATATACAGAACCTCGGACGGGGTGAACTGGCAGAAAATACTGGATACAAACCAGACATTTGTGAATAATTTTACGGTCTATAAAAATAAAATCTATGCCTCAACGGCCAAGGCGTCAGGCGGCCTTATTTTCATGTCCGAAGACGGAACAAATTGGGTTGAAAACTTTTTCTCGGAAAAAGACGCGAATTTTTTTAATTTCGCGGTTTTCGGGGATAATTTATATGCGGGCAGCGGAGATAACGGAAAGATATATAAAACACTTGACGGTAAAAAGTGGGAGCTTGCTTTTCAGACTGACGAGGAAGATATAAGAGCGCTGGAAGTATTCAACGGATATCTTTATTTCGGATCGTCTCCTAAAGGCAGAATATTCAGGACAACAGTCTCCAATACCCCGCCGCCAAAGGCTTTTGATGTAAATGTCAGAAATATAACGTCGCACAGCGCGGAAGTGTCATGGAAAACCGATAAAAGAGCAAAAACAATAATAGAATACGGCAGAGACGGAGAATACAAAAACAGTATAATAAATGAAGACCTTACCACGGAGCACAGGATAACGCTGAATAATCTTAAGGCGCTTGACAAATATAAATTCAGGATACTTACATATTCGGACATAGGCAGTTTTGAGGGGGCGATAGAGGAAAAAGAATTTTCCACGACTGCGGCGGTTACTCCTGTCATCTCTTCATCTACGCACCCGGAGAGCGAAAAATGGTATAATTTAAGGGATGTGGAAATATCCTGGGGCATGCATCCGGATATTATGAATTACCTTTATCTGGTGGACCGGGATCCCGAAACTGTTCCGGATAAGGCGAAATGCACTTCAACCGCCAAAGACCGCGTTCTTCTGAAAGATATGGAAGACGGAATATGGTACTTTCATCTTCTTATAGAAGACAAGGCCGGCAATATAAGTTCGGAGGTATCTCATTTTGCGTTTCGTGTGGATACAACAGCAGGCGTCCCCGCGGTTTCCTGCGAAACACATCCGGATCCCGGACTCTGGTATGACAATAATTCACCTGTTTTTTCCTGGCAGGAGCCTTCTGATTTATCGGGAATAGAAGGGTATTATTATCTTGTTGATGAGTACCCGGGAACTGTTCCGAACGATAAAAACGGAGCTTTTACGGAAGAAAGATCAATAAAAATGAGTTCTCTGGAAGACGGAATAAAATATTTTCATATTGTATCAAAAGACAGGGCCGGTAATATAGGGGCAAAAGCCGCTCATATGCGGGTAAATATAGATACGCACGCGCTTCCGCCGCTTATAAGCTCCCGTTCCCATCCGGATGAAGAATCCTGGTACAACAAACCGGTGGTGGAGCTGCATTTCGCAAAGCCGCAGGATCTTTCAGGCATAGAAGGTTTCTATTACTGTGTTGATTCCAAGCCGGATACAGAGCCCAGAGAGCCGGAATGGATATATACAACCGCAAGCGATGTTGAACTGCCTGAAAGAAAAGACGGCGGTTTTTACGTTCACGTAAGGTCAAAAGATTTTGCGGGCAATGTATCAAAAGAAACTTCGCACTTTAAGTTTAACATAGACACACAGGCGCTTCCGCCGAATATCTCTTCCGTGACCCATCCGGACAGCCATAGGTGGTATAATATTAAAAAAGCTCAGTTTAAGATAAATCCTGCGGAGGATATGTCCGGCATAGACGGATATTACTATGTCATTGATAATAATGAAAAGACCGTTCCCGATACGGATGCGACGTGGACGGATAAAGAAACAATATTTTCGGGGGACCTGGAGGACGGAGAATGGTATCTGCATGTTGTTGCTGTTGATAAGGCCGGAAATACAGGGACAATGGCCTCTCATTATAAATTAAATATAGATACGCTTGCCAAACCTCCGGTTATTTATTCCAAAACCCACAAAGAACAGGAAGAATGGTATAATAATCCCATACCGGAATTTCATTGGGATACCGCGGAGGATCTCTCGGGCGTAGAAGGATATTATTATATATACGACCAGAAACCCAATACTATTCCGGGGAAAGAAACCGGGGAATGGACAACTTCAAATCAGCTGACGCTTCCCAGGCTTCAGGATGGTGTGTGGTATTTCCACATAGTATCAAAGGATAATGCCGGAAATATCGGATGGGAAGCCGCGCATTATAAGATAAATATTGACACCTCGGTGGGTACGCCGCGGATATCTTCGTCAACGCATCCTGATGAGGAAAAATGGTATAACAGCCCGCAGGTGAAATTAAGCTGGACCGTGCCTCAGGATCTTTCCAGGGTGAAGCATTTTTATTATGTGTTTTCAAAAGAAAAGTATATGAAAATGCCGGTGGATATATGCGAAAAAACAGACAAGAGGGATTTTGAAATAAATGTGGAAGAACAGGGTGTGTATTATTTCCATATTACCGCTGAAGACAATGCGGGCAATACCGGAGAGGAGCCGGCTGTTTATGCGGTAAATGTTGATCTTAAGGCAGATCCGCCTTCCGTGATATCAACAACACATCCGACTCCGGAAAAATATTATTCTGAAAAGAATCCTGTTTTTGTTGTTGATAAAACAGATGATCTGTCGGGAGTGGACGGCTTCTTCTATAAAACCGATAAAAATCCGGAAACAATACCGGATAAAAGGTCCGGGACGTTCATACAGGATACCACGATAAACATAAAGGAGCCTCTGGAGGACGGGGAGTATTATTTTCATATTGTTCTGAAGGATAAGGCGGGCAATGTCGGGACAGAGGCATCGCATTTTAAATTCAGAATAGAAACGTCACCTCCTGAAGTGTATGTGAAAGAGTTAGAAAGGTATCAGGCATCTGAAAGTTTTGAGGTTGAATGGAACGGGGAGGATGACGAATCAGGAGTTGCGTGTTTTGATGTTGAGTATAAGGAAGGCGAGAAAGGCAAGTGGAAAATGTGGCTCAGGGAAACAAAACTCACAAAGCAGGCCTTTAAAGGCGAAGACGGCATAACTTATTATTTCAGGGCAAGGGGCAGGGATAATGCCGGCAACTGGTCGGAATACTATGAAAATAAAGATATACATACCACTGTTGATGTGTCTGCTCCCACTCAGATAACCCAGGTTACCGCAAGGCCCGCTGCCGGCGGAGTTATTGAACTTTCATGGGCCAAAGCCGTTGATTCCGTGTCCGGGCTTAATTTTTACAGGATCTACAGATCAGCGGTCAGCGGCCAGGCAGGCATGCAGATAAATGATGACAATGAAACTGTTGAAACTAAATTCACTGATGAGTCAAAGGATCTGGAAGACGGAATAATATACTATTATACGGTAAGAGCCGTTGATAAGGTCGGAAACGAGAGAGAAAGCGGGAATAAACAGGTTCTGGCAATATGCGACAGAGGCGCCATTCCTCCGGTCGTAAGGTCAATGACCCATCCGATGCAGGATGACTGGTATAATATAAAGAACATAAAACTGACCTGGGACACACCTCAGGATGCGACCAGGATAACGGGTTATTATTATATCTTTGACCAGACGGCTACGACTATGCCGGATGAAAAAACAGGAACGTGGTTCACGGACAATGAGATAGATTTTAATAATACCGGCGACGGGACATGGTATTTTCATATTATTTCCAAGGATGAAGCGGGAAACATATCCGGAGAAGCGGTTCATTATGCGGTTAACGTTGATACGACAAATCCCAAGCCTCCCGTAATATCTTCTTTGACGCATCCGGATTTTAACAGATGGTACAATAATAATTCACCTTCTTTTTCCTGGACAACACCGTCTGATCCGGCGGGTATTGAGGGTTATTATTATGTATTCAACCGCTCTAAAGACACGAAGCCGGACGTTGCTTCTTCTTCCTGGACAAAAGGAACAATGGCATCTTTTGCGGATGTTCCCGATGGAGTCTGGTATCTTCATATAATGGCCAAGGATAATGCGGGGAATATCTCGGAGACCGCGTCCCATATGCAGGTAAACGTAGCCATGACCCCTCCGCCGCCCATGGTTTTTTCGGCATCACATCCGGAACAGGATAAATGGTACAGGGAGAGAAGCGTAAAAATACAGTGGAAGCCCATGGAATATGTTAATGATATCGCGGGTTATTATTATGTCCTGGATAATATAAGCAATACGGTTCCCGCACCGAAAAACAGCAAGACAATGGATACAAATATTAATTTTGACGAACTTTCGGACGGAATATGGTATTTTCATATAGTGTCAGTGGACAGGGAAGGCGTTATAGGAACCACGCCGGCGCACTTTAAGTTTCAGATAAAGACAAAAGTGAAATTAAAGGGAATAATTACCCAGTCAAACGGAATAATGCCGCTTTCAGGGGCGACCGTGGAGGTTATGAAAGAGGACAACACAACAATGGGTATAGGGATCTCGGATAAAGAAGGGAATTTCTCAATAGATAATCTCGCGGTAGGGAAGGTTAAAATAAAAGTGCTGGCAAAAGGCCTGCCGCCTCAGATGCTGTATGATATAGAACTGAATGAGGATGAACCTGAAAAAGAGATGAATATATCAAGCGAGATATTCGGATTTTATGAAGGCAAGACCGGCAGACTGATCTTTAATTATTATATCCCGGAAGACGGAAATGTCTCCGTGAAAGTATATAATGAGGCGGGAAAACTTATTGATACCATAGAAGAAGAAAAAAAAGGAAGAATATACAATACATCGTCAATGAGCGCCTCGGAGCTTGAGGATGGAATTTATCTGTATCAGGTTACTTCCAAAGGAAAGCTTACGAATAAGATTACCAGATACGGAATAAGAAAAGTAAAAAAACAGACATAAAACATACTGAATTTCCGGCGGATAATACGCCGGAAAAGAAATTTCATTTAACGCAGGGAGGTCAGCAGTGCCGAAAATCTGCAGATCGTGCGGAAAGGAAAACAGAGATGAGGCGGTATTCTGCAGCGAGTGCGGAGTGCCTCTTGCGAAGAAGAACAAAGAAATAAAGCAGTCTCCCGCACAAAGGGCTAAAAATGAAAAAATAAAGAAATTCCGGAGAAATATAATTGCCGGAGGCGCGGCAGCGGTTATCATTATTCTTATTGTAATGATGCAGGTCAGGCAGGCGGGCAAACTGAAAACTGTTCTGGAATATGCGGAAAAATACAAACAACAGGATGAAGCTGTTTTTTCAGGGATCAGCTCCGGAAATTTCAGTTTTGAAGGCCTTTCATGGGGGATGAATATTGCCGCGGTGAAGAGCGTTTATCCTTTCGCGGAAGAATCAAATGATCCGGATTTTACTGCTTCGCTTATGATTCCACGCGAAAATTTCAAGAAAGACATACCTCATGCGGGTTTTATGAGTCTTGGGATATATATGGGCGCTCTTTATGCGGCGAAAATTGAATTTTCCCCGTCAAAAGAGCATACGCGCCAGCAGGTGAAGATACCGGACAGCGATGAAAGGCTCTTCGGGAGATTTCTGGGGCTTTATCGGACATTTGAAAAACTCTACGGAAAGCCGTCATATTCCAAATATGAGGTTGAAGATGAAAAGATTCTTGACCGGATAAAGCTTATTAAAAAGGGAACTCTTCCTTCCGGAAAAAAGTCCAATGTATACATGTACTGGACGATTGGAGATACGCGCGCTGAACTTGTTTCTTTCGGCGATGGTTCAAGAATATATGTCACGGTCAGGTTCCTGAATATGCCTCTTTTTAAAATGGCGTCGGGAAGATAAAGGTTGGAAAATGACGGATAAAAAAAATATTTTTCTGTTCCGTCTGTTTGTGTATGCCGGGCTTTTGCTGGTTCCTCTGGTTTTGAATCTTTCAAGTTACAATATAACTTATGTAAAGGATGTTTTGTTTACTGCGGCTGTCCTGGGGATGTTTGTTTCTTTTGCCGCCAGGCGGGAAATTAAAATAAAGATTATATCGTTGATCCCTCTCCTGTATGTTGTGTGGGCGCTTGTATGCACGGCAGCCGGGGATTATCCGCATCAGGGTCTTGCGGCGTCCGCATGGCTGTTTGTTTTGTTCGTTTTCTTTTTCAGCGTGATAAACTGCGAAGCGCTGAGCTTCAGGGATGTCAGAAATGTGGTTATACTTACCGCTGTGCCGCATGCGTTTATAGGTATCATACAGATTTTATTTCCCGGTGCAATGGGGCGTCTTATGGTGTTCGGGGATGACATACCGGGGACCTTCGGGAACCCGAATTTCTTCGCGGCATATATTGCCGCCGTAATACCCGTTGTCTTATGGAGGGTGCTGTACGGCCTGGGTATAAGAAAAGTTCTCAACCTGCTTCTTCTCGTGTCGCTGGCGGTCTGTCTGGTAAATACAGGTTCAAAAGCGGGAGTAATGGTTTTTATTCTTGAGGCCGCGTATTTTGTCTGGTTCTTTATAAGACAGCGCGGGTGGGGAAGAAAAACCGCGGGGGTGCTGTTTCTTGTTATTTTTGCCGTATCAGCCGCGGCCGGGCTGAAAATATTTGATGTTCCGGCGGCAGAAGTACTGGACATAAAACAGTGGCAGGCCAATGAATCAGTATTCTTCCGGCAGAATACCTGGGAAGGAACAGTAAAGATGGCGGCTGACAATCCTCTTACCGGAGCGGGGCCCGGCGCGTTTTCCGCCGAGTATCCGCGTTATCGGCCGGCCGCAACAATGAAATGGGCATCCGAGCACAGTTATGAGGTGGCGCATCCCGAAAACATTTTTCTGCAGACAGCCGCGGAAACAGGATTGCCCGGATTCTTGATGTTCGCCTTCTTCGTTATGTTTATAATTAAACATCTGAAAAAAGAAGAAAGAGAAGAACTGGATTTTTATCTTGGCTTCCTGGGGCTTATTGCCATAAATTTATTTTCGGTGGATCTTAATTACATTTCTTCGGCTATGTTTGCGGTGTTTTTTGCGGCTATAGTAATGTCGGATTACAGCTCAAAAGTATTTACCGTCAAAGGCAGAGTTAAAAATATTGCGGCAGGTGCGGCGGCCGTACTGCTGATTGTTATCTTTGTTTCGCAGACAAAACGCTTTGTATCTGATGTTTATCTCTCAAGGGCGGTATATTTCTCAAAGCAGTCCGCGTGGAGCGAAGCTGCCGAGGACTATAAAAGAGCGCTTAAAGCATATCCCGGCAATGTAACTGCGGGATATTTCTTTGCTAGTTCCCTGTATGACGCAGGCGGGGAAGGGAGCCTCAACAGGGCGCTGGAACAGTTTAAAAAAACAGAAAAGATCGCGCCGGATTATGTTCTGCTTCATCTGAAAAAAGGCAGTATTTACGCGGATCTCGGCGATGTTGAAAACGCGGAAAAATCTTTCCGGCGTATGATAAAACTTGACCCTTATCTTCCTGCTGCTTATCTGGGGCTGGCAAGGGCATATTACAGACAACAGATGTATGCTGAAGCGGAAAGCGCAGTAAGGGAAGGACTTGTATTAATGCCCGATGAACCGGAGCTTTTAAACGGTCTCGGGAAAGTATTTCTGGTGTCAGGCAGGTTCAGGGATGCAAAAAAAATACTGGAAAAAGCCGTTGCCATAAGAGAAAGAAAGGATTATTATTATAACCTCGGATTAACAATGCTTTATCTGGGCGAAGACGGCGCGGCAGCCTCGTATCTTGAGAAGGCAGGCGCCCTGAAGGACAAGAACGATCCGAAACTGCAGATGCTTATAAATGCACTGCGGATAAATCTTGAAGGGAAGTAAACAATTATGAAAGCAGCGGTTTTTATATCCGGCGGCGGGACAAATATGATGTCTCTTGTTGAGGCGGTTAAAAGCGGAGAGATAAAAAACACGGAGATAAGCCTTGTTTTTTCCAACAGGGCAGACGCGCCGGGTCTTGAAAAGGCAAAAATGTCCGGTATCCGGACGCTTTATATGAACCCGAAGGATTACTCTTCAAATGAAGAATATGATAAGGCTCTGGCGGAAAAGATGAATGATGAAGGCGTGGAGGTTATATGTCTTGCGGGCTATATGAAAATACTCACCCCTGTTTTTCTTGATACATTCAAAGGCAGGATTATGAATGTTCATCCCGCGTTTTTGCCTTCCTTCGGAGGCAAAGGCTATTACGGGCTGAAGGTGCATAAAGCTGTTATTGAATACGGGGTAAAATATACGGGATGCACGGTTCATTTTGTTGATTACGGAGCGGATACAGGGCCCGTGATTCTTCAGGAACCCGTGAAAGTGGAAGATAATGATACTCCGGAATCGCTTCAGAAAAGAGTTCTGGAAAAAGAACACGAACTTTATAAAAAAGCGCTTGGCCTTTACGCGGAAGGAAGACTTGAAATAAAAGGCAGGCGTGTTTTTGTAAAATAGAAAAGGAGAGTTTAATTGTTTTGTCCGAAATGCAAATATGAATACAAAGAGGGAATATCCTCCTGTCCTGACTGCGGGGCTGATATGGTGGAGGAGCTTGTTGCTGAGGAAGATGAAAAGCAAAAGGCTCTTGAAAAAGAAAACAACCTTGTGTACGCTGATGACGCGGCCCCGGGCGCGGAGCTTGAGTTTATAAAAGCGGTATTTAATGAAGAGGGAATAGCATTTTATATTGAAGGACAGGAAGGGACATTCGCGAAGCCCGTAATCCCGGGCGAAGCGCGGATATTTGCGGAGAAAGACAAACTTGAACGCGCCAGAGAGATAATTCTTGAAGTGAAAGAATCGGAATACAAAGAAAATCACGCTTATGAACTAAGAAATACCGGAGAAGAAGCCAATGCGGAAACCGCGGAGCTGTGCGAGATTTCGAATGAGTTTGAGGGCGATGTCATAAGAGATATGCTCGCGCAGGAAGGCATTCATAGCTTTGTAAGAAGCAACCTTCTGCCGCATTCAAGGCTTTCTCTTCATTTCTTCAGGCCCAAAGGAATGGGAACCATAATAGTTAATAAAGAAGATATTGAAAAAGCGGAAAAAGTACTGGATGATTATAAAAAAAGTCTGTAAAACATAATTACTCAAGGAGGAAAAGAATGCTTAAAGTAAAACGCGCTTTAATAAGCGTATCTGACAAAACCGGGATAGTTGAATTTGCGAAAGAACTTAAGGAAATGGGTGTTGAAATAATATCAACGGGCGGCACCGCAAAGGCCCTTGAAAAAGAAGGCATAAAAACCGCTGATATTTCCGATGTTACGGGTTTTCCGGAAATGCTTGACGGCAGGGTAAAAACCCTGCATCCAAAAGTTCACGGAGGGCTGCTGGCCCTGCGGGAGAACAAGGAGCATATGGAAACAATAGAAAAGCACGGAATAAATACAATAGATATGGTGGTCATCAATCTTTACCCGTTCAAGCAGGTTATAAAAAAGGACGGCATAACAATAGAAGAGACGATCGAGAACATTGATATCGGCGGGCCGTCAATGATACGCTCTGCCGCGAAAAACGCTCTTTCGGTCGCGGTTGTCACTGACGCGGCGGATTACGCGCGCGTGGCCGGGGAGATGAAAGACGGCGGCATAAGACCCGAAACACTGGAGTTTCTGCGTGTCAAGGCATTTAAGACAACCGCGGATTACGATGTGTGCATCGCGAATCACCTGGAAAAGGTTATTTTAAAAAGCGATGAACTTACGGACAAAGTTCTGATAAGCGCGGAGAAAAAACAGGGCCTCAGATACGGAGAGAACCCGCACCAGAAAGCTTCCTTTTACGCGTTCGGAGATGTAAAGGAAACCAATGCCGCGGGCTGCGAGCAGCTTCACGGAAAAGAGCTTTCATTCAACAATATTTATGATATGGACGCGGCTTTGAGCATAGTAAAAGCCTTTGACGAGCCGGCTGCTGTTGTTATAAAACACGCGAATCCGTGCGGCGCGGCAGTTGACAGCGATATAACCGCGGCTTATAAAAAGGCGTTTGAAGGCGATCCGCTGTCGGCATTCGGCGGCATTGCCGCGGTAAACAGGACCTGCACAAAAGGGATCGCGGAAGAGATAGAAAAAGTATTTATGGAAGTTGTCATCGCGCCTGACTTTGAAAAAGAGGCGCTGGATATACTTATGAAGAAAAAGAACATAAGGATAATAAAATGCGGAGAACTGAAATCTTACGCTGAAAACGATATAAAGTATATGGATGTGAGGAAAGTTGCGGGCGGGCTTCTGGTTCAGCAGCAGGATGCGGGAATGGTTAAAAAAGAAGACCTGAAAATGGTAACCGAGAAAAAACCCGATGACGCTGTTTTAAAGGATCTTATGTTTGCCTGGAAAATGGTGAAGTTTGTGAAGTCAAACGCCATAGTGCTGGTTAAAGACGGAGCAACAGTCGGCATAGGGCCGGGCCAGACATCAAGGGTCGGAGCCGTGGAAATCGCCGTAAGAAAAGCGGGTGAAAAGGCAAAAGGCTCTGTTATGGCCTCTGACGCGTTTTTCCCTTTCAGGGACAATATTGATTCAGCCGCAAAGGACGGTATCGCCGCGATAATACAGCCCGGAGGCTCTATGCGCGATGAAGAGTCAATACAAGCCGCAAACGAACACGGGATAGCGATGGTGTTCACGGGTATGAGGCATTTCAGGCATT
>CAYTNY010000054.1:0-14608 GCA_964439215.1 uncultured Spirochaetia bacterium | reverse complement strand
GATGTCCTGCTTTGAACATTGAACTCTTGAACTTTGAACTATTATTCCTCCGAGCATCCGAACATCCGAGCCTCCAAGCATCCGAACATCCGGCTCTGTTTTCGTACATTTTTCTGTTGACAAATTTTCCCGTATGTTATATATTTCTTTATCCACACACTATGGTTTTAGTGTGTTTTTTTCTATTCCATAAAGCGGAATACGCGGGAATAGTGTTATTTTTTTCAGGAGGAAGTATTGTTATGAAGACTTATATGGCAAAGAAAGAACAGGTAAAAAGAAAATGGTATATTGTTGACGCATCCGATAAGGTCCTTGGAAGGCTTGCGACAAAAGTGGCGGATACGCTGCGCGGCAAGAAAAAACCGGACTTTACTCCGCATGTTGACACAGGCGATTTTGTTGTTGTGATAAATGCTGAAAAAGTAAGGCTTACGGGAAAAAAAGAAGAGTCAAAAGTTTACAGGCACCATACGTTTTATCCGGGCGGTTTAAAGGAAGAAAGCTATAAAAAAATCATGACCCGCCATCCTGAGCGGATAATTGAATCGGCAGTAAAGGGAATGATTCCCAAAACAAAGCTTGGAAGAGCTGTTTATAAAAAATTAAAAGTATATAAGGGTTCTGAGCATCCTCATCAGGCACAGAACCCCGAAGAACTTAAGTAAGGAGGAAGTCAAAAGTGGCGGAATTATATGCAACCGGAAGAAGAAAGAACGCAATAGCAAAAGTTTGGATGAAAAACGGGGACGGAAAGATAACCGTTAATGACAAGGATGTAAAAGAATTTTTTGAAAGGGATACTCATATTATACATCTTGTTGCGCCTTTGGAAGTTACCACATCCAGAGGCAGATACGATATTAACTGCACTGTATTAGGCGGCGGAAAAACCGGCCAGGCAGGAGCAATAAGAATGGGTATAGCAAGATGTCTTTCAAAAACAGATGAAAATGTCCATTCTGTTCTGTCAAAAGGCGGATATCTCACAAGAGATTCCAGAATGGTTGAAAGAAAGAAATACGGAAAAGCAAAAGCAAGAAAGTCTTACCAGTTCTCAAAACGTTAATTTTAAAAATGAACAATACAAGGCCGGAGAGAATTATCTCTCCGGCCTTTTTTTATGCCGCGGAGAAGTTATGGTTTATATAATAATGGGTGTTATGGGCGCGGGAAAAACAACCGCGGCAAAGAAACTGGCGGAGGCTCTGAACTGCTCTTTTTTTGAAGGCGACGATTATCATTCCGCGGAAAGCATAGAAAAAATGAGAAACAGCCTGCCTCTTGACGATGACGACCGCGCTGCCTGGCTGGAAAAACTGCGGGGAATAATCGACACCCATATTGAAAAAGGGAAGGATGCTGTTATTGCCTGTTCCATTCTGAAAGAAAAATACAGAGCAGCCCTGGGCGCGGAAAGGCAGGAAGCAAGACTTGTTTATCTTAAAGCATCTGAAGAACTTATACGGAGAAGGCTTGAGCAAAGGGAAGGGCATTTTGCCTCTCCCGCGCTTTTGAAAAGCCAGTTTGAGGCGCTCGAAGAGCCCAAAAACGCGCTTGTGATTGACGCTTCGCTTGAGGCGGATGAGATAGTTTTTAAAATAATAAAAAAGGATAACGAGTGGGAAAAATAAAATTATATATTATGGAAACCAGAATTCCGTTTCTGACGGTTACGGCGGTGCCTGTGGCTGCGGGGAGTGTTATGGCCGCCGGAGGCGGAGCCGGATATGATTGGATGATGTTTGTCTCGGTTTTGTCCGGTTTTATTTTTATGCACCTGGGAGCGAATGTTCTTAATGATTATTTTGACTATACGGGCGGAACGGATAATATAAATGAGGAGTACGCGGCGCCTTTTACGGGAGGAAGCAGGTTTATACAAAACGGCCTGCTGAAGCCAAAGGAGGTCCTGGCAGAGGGCATAATACTTTTGGTTCTGGCGGTTGTTTTTTCTGCGCCCGCTGTTCTTAGATTCGGAATTCCCGCGGCAGGCGCGGTTTTATTTTCGCTTGGGGCAGGAATATTTTATACGGCTCCTCCATTGAGGCTGTCTTACAGAGGATTCGGCGAGTTGTTTATTTTCATCTGCTTTGGGCCGCTTCCGGTTTTGAGCGCTTATTATGCACAGGCAGGCGGAATATCAGCCGGAGCTGTTGTGGTTTCTGTCGTGCTGGGGCTGCTTGCCGCGGCTATAATAGATGTAAATCAGTTTCCCGATTATAAAGCGGACAGCAAAGCAGGCAAGAGGAACCTTGTTGTCATAATGGGAAGAAAGAAAGGGGTTTTGTTGTATGGGGCGGCTGTTATGTTTGCTTATATAACGGCGGGCGCGGGAATTTTTATGGGATATATGCCGGGGGCTTCCGCGGCGGCATTTGCGGGGATGTTTTTTTCATTTAAAGCGTACAAAGTTCTGAGTGAAAATTACGATAATCCGAAAAAACTTAAACCCGCATCCGCTATGACAGCAGCGGCGCATTTTGTGACCGGGATTGGTTTGATTGCGGCGTATCTTTTAATGTGAAGAATCGCTGAATTTTAAAATGAATTGCAGCAGCTAAATCATCCGGGAATATATCGAAACACAACTCTCTATAGTTCTTTTTTCGGTATTTTTTTTGATTATATTTAAAGTAAATACCGGCAAAGCATGCAGGCATTCATCTTTTGCTCGTAGAGGGAGAGGGAATTAGTATACCCTCTCCCTCTATGGGAGAGGATAGAGTATGTTGCAGGCAGTCTTTCCGCCTGTTACATACTCTTGGAGAGGGTTAAGCAGCGGCTGAACACTGTATGATATAAACCGGCGATTAAACAGGAGATGCGGGTAAGAGACAGCTCTATGGGAGAGGGCGGCGCTCTGCGGGAAGCATAAATAACTGTATGAATTAAGTGTTCCGGTATGTACGAAAAAAAAAGGACTTTAATTCTATCAAGTGCCGCAATAAAACCTGCAATCTTTTGATATGAAGATTCATAAAAAAACATTGACAGCCGGCAGGGAAATCTGGTATAAATAATTATATACTATTAAAGGAGGAAGCGGATATGGCGTTTAAGGAAGCATTGAGCATAAAAAAAATCTACGGCCATGTTCTGTCCACAACTTCTTTAACAGTAGTCGTCCTTCTTCTTACCGGGCTTCTCGTCGTCATTCTGTAAAGAATAACGGCGCAGCAGAAACCCCGGCAATTCAAACTTAATCAACCCAAAAGGTTTCCTGCGCGCGCGAGGTCTGTTTTGAAGGTTAAGTATTTAAATACAGGCGGAAAACGAAAGACAAAAACGCCGAAAAATGTTGAAAATTAAGAAAAAAATGTGTTATTATAAGCACTGTTTTTTATCTGTATATAATAAGGATATAAGGAGGAATATAATGAGAAGCGATAAAATGAAAAAAGGCATTGAAAGAACGCCGCACAGGGCGCTTTTTAAGGCTATTGGATACTCTGATGAAGAACTTTCAAGGCCCATAATAGGTGTTGTTAATTCTTTTAACGAGGTTGTTCCCGGACATATACATCTGAAGAATATAGCGCAGGCCGTGAAAGACGGCATAAGAATGGCGGGCGGAACCCCTATGGAATTTCCCGCAATCGGCGTATGCGACGGTATAGCAATGGGGCACGCCGGCATGAAATATTCTCTTGTTTCAAGAGAGGCAATTGCTGACAGCGCCGAGATAATGGGTATGGCTTATCCGTTTGACGGAATTGTTTTTATCCCCAACTGCGACAAGATAATCCCCGGGATGCTGATGGCAGCCGCGCGTTTAAACATACCGTCTATTTTTGTTTCGGGCGGCCCTATGCTGAAAGGCGTTTATAAAAGAAAAAACTATGATCTGATATCGGGCGGCTTTGAAGCGGTAGGAGAGTTTAAAGCCGGAAAACTCAATGAAGATGTTATGCGTGATATTGAGAACGCTGCGTGTCCTACCTGCGGTTCGTGCTCGGGTATGTTTACCGCGAATACGATGAACTGTCTGACTGAGGCGCTGGGTATGGCGCTGCCGGGCAATGGAACAATACCCGCGGTTTATGCGGAAAGGATACGCCTGGCGAAAAAAACAGGCATGAGAATAATGGATCTGATCGGGAAAGACATAAAAGCCGGCGATATTATGAACGAAAAGGCGTTTGAGAACGCTTTTGCGGTTGATATGGCGCTGGGCGGCTCCACCAATACGGTTCTGCACCTGCCGGCCATAGCGCACGAAGCGGGAATAAAATTTGATCTGGCGAAAGTCAATGTTATTTCGGAGAAGACCCCGAATCTCTGCAAACTGTCGCCGCAGAAACTTCCGGATAATTCACAGCATTATATACAGGATCTTGATGAGGACGGCGGAGTTCCGGCGGTTATGAAAGAACTTGATAAAAAAGATATTCTGCATTCGGAGCTGATGACGGTAACGGGAAATACAATAAAGGAAAACCTTAAAGGCGCGGAAAAGAACGGAAACGGAGTGATAAAAGATATTGAGGCGCCTTATTCACCGCAGGGCGGGCTTGCCATACTGTTTGGAAGCCTTGCGCCGGAAGGCGCTGTCGTAAAACAGGCGGCGGTTGCGCCGGAAATGATGAAACGGGAGGGGCGGGCAAGGGTTTTTTCGTCCGAAGAAGAGGCTCAGGAAGCTATTCTCGGAAAAAAGATCAAGCCCGGTGATGTCGTTGTGGTCCGCTACGAAGGCCCGAAAGGCGGCCCGGGTATGAGAGAAATGCTGGCGCCCACTGCCGCGATAGCGGGTATGGGGCTTGATAAAGAAGTGGCGCTTGTTACGGACGGACGGTTTTCCGGCGGAACACGCGGAGCCGCTATAGGCCATATATCGCCCGAAGCAATGGAAGGCGGCCCCATAGGGCTTGTTGAAGAGGGAGATGTCATATCTGTTGATATACCCGCGAAAAAACTGGAACTTTTGGTTGAGCCTGACGTCCTTGAAAAAAGAAGGGCTGCCTGGAAAAAACCCGAACCAAAGGTTGTGCGCGGAGTTCTTTACAGATATTCTCAAATGGTTACTTCCGCGTCAACAGGAGCGGTTTTTAAAGACTGATCCGGTGTGTTTTTAGCAGGATCTGAAATTCAAATATTACAAAAAGGAGCTGACAATGAAAGGTTCAAAAATACTGCTTGAAAGCCTGAAAAAAGAAGGTGTTGATACACTGTTCGGATATCCGGGCGGTGTTGTAATACCTCTGTTTGATGAAATTTATGAAAACAAAGATATAAATATGATCCTTGTAAGGCACGAGCAGGGCGCCGCGCATATGGCGGACGGTTATTCCCGTTCTACGGGAAAGACCGGAGTATGCCTTGCTACATCCGGGCCCGGCGCCACAAATCTTGTGACAGGCATTGCGACGGCATATATGGACTCCATACCCATGGTTGCGCTTACCGGGCAGGTTCCGACAAATCTCATCGGCAATGATGCGTTTCAGGAAGCGGACATAACAGGAATAACAAGGCCCATAGTCAAGCATAATTTTATAGTGAAAAACACAAAAGAACTGGCGCTGATCATAAAAAAGGCGTTTCATATTGCTTCAACAGGAAGGCCCGGCCCCGTTGTTGTGGATCTTCCGAAAGACGTCCTTGTGGGTGATGAGGATTTTGAATATCCGGAAGATTATCAGCTGCGCGGATATAAGCCCAATTATGAGGGAAATCCCAAACAGATAGAAAAAGCCGCGGAAATGATAAAGAACGCCGAAAGACCGCTGATTTATGCGGGCGGAGGCGTTATTCTTTCAAATTCTTCGGATGAACTTGTTAAATTCGCGGAAAAAATAGACGCGCCGGTTACAACTACGCTGATGGCGATGGGGGCGCTGCCTCATGCTCATTGTCTGAATCTCGGGATGCTGGGAATGCACGGCACCAAGTACGCGAATTACGCGGTTCAGGAATGCGACCTTTTGATCGCGGTGGGCGCGAGATTTGACGACAGGGTAACGGGCAAGGTTGATGATTTTGCGCCCCACGCAAAGATCATACATATTGATATTGATTCTTCATCCGTGGGAAAGATACTCGGAGTAGATCTTCCTGTTGTGGGGAACTGCGGAAATATTCTTAAGGACCTTGTGAAAAAAACCGAAAAACTTGATCATAAGGACTGGATACTTCAGGTGCACGAGTGGAAAAAAGAATTTCCGCTCACCTACAGGGACAGTGATACTGAAATAAAACCTCAGTATGTTATAGAAAAAGTATCTGAACTCACAAAGGGCGATGCCATAATAGCCACCGAAGTGGGGCAGAACCAGATGTGGGCGGCGCAGTTTTACGCGCTGGAAAAACCGCGGATGTTTCTGACTTCGGGAGGGCTCGGTACAATGGGTTATGGTTTTCCCGCGGCGATAGGCGCGCAGGCAGGCAATCCGGATAAACTCGTAATTGATATTGCGGGAGACGGATCCATACAGATGAATATACAGGAGCTTGCGACTGCGGTTAAATACAACTATCCGGTGAAAATAGTTATTCTGAACAACGGATGGCTGGGAATGGTCCGCCAGTGGCAGGAGCTTTTCTTTGATAAAAGATACTCAAATACGGATATAGAAAACAGCGTGAATTTTGAAAAACTTGCTGAGGCTTACGGCGCAAAAGGATATACAATAACGGAAAAGAAAGATGTTGAAAAAGTACTGAAAGAAGCTTTTGCGCATCCCGGCCCGGTGGTTATGGATTTTAAGGTTTCAAAGCTGGAAAATGTATGGCCGATGGTTCCGGCGGGAGCGGCCCTCGGAAAAATGCTGGAAGGCGACTGGGCATAACGGGCCCGGGGAATAAAAAACATTAAGGAGTTAAAAAATGGAAAATAAAAAAACCATATCGGTTCTTGTTGAAAATCAGCCGGGTGTTTTAGCGAGGATTGCGGGGCTTTTTTCGGGCAGGGATTTTAATATTGAATCACTTGCGGTGGGAGAAACAGAGGAGCCTTCAATTTCAAGAATGACTATAGTAGCCAGAGGGGACGAAATCGTCCTCGGGCAGATAGTAAAACAGCTTAATAAACTTATTGATGTTATCAAGGTTCTTGATATGAGCGGCGAAAATTATGTGGAAAGAGAACTTGCGCTTGTAAGGGTGAATGTGGAAGGAAAAAACCGCGGCGGGCTTATGGATATTGTTGAGATATTCAGGGGCAAAGTTCTTGATGTTTTTTCAGACGCTTATATGGTGGAAATCACGGGAACCGATGATAAGATAGAAGCTTTTATTGATGCGGTAAGGCCTTATGGCGTGAAAGAAATGATAAGGACGGGAACAGTGGCTCTTTTGAGAGGGAAAAGAAAATAAAAAAAACGGGTGCGCCCCTGCGGGGTGCGTATCAAAAAACAAGGAGGAAGAAAAAGATGAAAGTTTATTATGAAAAAGACGCGAATTTAAAGTATCTGAAAGGCAAAACAGTTGCGGTGATCGGCTATGGTTCTCAGGGCCACGCACATTCCCAGAATTTAAGGGACAGCGGCATTAAAGTAATTGTGGGCGAACTTAAAGGAACCGATAATTACAAGGCGGCCGTAAAAGCGAAGTTTAAAGTAATGTCCGCCGGAGACGCCGCGAAACAGGCTGATTTTATAATTATGCTTGCCCCGGACCAGATACAGGCAAAGATTTACCATAAAGAAATACAGCAGCATATGGAAAAAGGAAAAACGCTTGCGTTTGCGCATGGATTTAACATTCATTACGGGAAAATAGTTCCGCCTAAATCGGTTGATGTTGTTATGATAGCTCCGAAAGGGCCGGGGCATCTTGTGAGAAGGGTTTATGTTGAGGGAAAAGGCGTTCCGTCGCTTATTGCCGTGCATCAGAATCCCTCAAAGAAAGCAAAGGAAACAGCGCTTGCTTACGCAAGAGCGATCGGCGGAGCAAGAGCCGGAGTTCTGCAGACAACATTTAAAGAAGAAACCGAAACTGATCTTTTCGGAGAGCAGGCTGTTCTCTGCGGCGGTCTGACTGCGCTGATTATGAACGGGTATGAAACGCTTGTTGAGGCCGGATATGCTCCTGAAATGGCTTATTTTGAATGCCTGCACGAGACAAAGCTTATTGTTGACCTGATATACGAGGGCGGCATAGCGAATATGAGGTATTCAATATCCGACACGGCGAAATACGGAGATGTCACAAGAGGCCCGAGAGTTGTAAACAAGGCGACAAAAACGGAAATGAAGAAAATACTCAAAGAGATCCAGAATGGAAAATTTGCGGACGAATGGATGGAAGAGTATCATTCGGGTTCGAAAAACTTTAAAAAGCTCCTGAAAGAAGGGGAAAAACACAGTATAGAAAAAGTAGGGAAAAAATTAAGGGATATGATGTCCTGGAAAGACGGCAAGCCGATAAACAAGGCAAAAAGCAAAAAGAAAACAGCAAAGAAAGCAGCCAAAAAGAAAAAATAAGATATTTATACAGGGGCGCATGCAGCGCCCCCGGAATTATTCTGAAAATATTTATATGGATGGAAAAGTTCTGAAAGGATGGTAAAAAAAATGGCGGCAAAAACAGAACAGGTTAAGATTTTTGATACAACGTTAAGGGACGGGGAGCAGGTCCCCGGCGCCTCACTTACAAGAGTTGAAAAGTTTGAGATCGCAAAACAGCTTGAACGGCTCAATGTTGACATTATTGAGGCGGGTTTTCCCGTGTCAAGCCCCGGGGATCTGGCGTCAGTGAGCGAGATCGCGCAGGCCCTTAAAAAGACTGTTGTCGCGGGCCTGGCCCGTGCGGTAAAAAAGGATATAGAAGCCTGCCGCGACGCGTTTAAAAAGGCAAAAAGGCCCCGCATACACACGTTTATAGGGACTTCCGACATACACGTGAAGTACATTACAAATACCACAAGGGAAGTTGTGCTGCAGCGCGCGGTGGATGCGGTAAAGCTTTCAAGGCGTTTCTGCGGCGATGTTGAGTTCTCCGCTATGGATGCCGCGAGAACGGATTTTGATTATCTGTGCAGGATCACCGAAGCGGTAATAAAGGCCGGCGCAAAAACAGTTGATATTCCCGACTCAGTGGGATATGCGGCGCCCGAAGAGTTCGGGGACCTGATAAAAAGGCTCATGAATACGGTGCCTAATATAAATAAAGCGGTTATTGCGGTGCACTGTCATAATGATCTGGGAATGGCGACCGCGAATTCTCTCGCGGCAGTGCTTAACGGCGCAAGACAGGTTGAATGTACTATCAACGGACTCGGAGAAAGGGCCGGGAACGCGGCTCTTGAAGAAATAGTCATGGCGCTGAAAGTGAGAAAAGATGTTTATAAGACAACCACCGCGGTAAAAACCGAAGAAATCTATAAAACATCAAAAATGGTAACCCGACTTACGGGAATGCCGATTCAGCCCAATAAAGCGGTTGTGGGCGAAAATGCTTTTGCGCACGCTTCCGGAATACATCAGGACGCGATACTGAAAAAAGAGTCAACTTTCGGGATCATGACTCCGAAATCCATCGGCATACCGAAGCATGAACTTGTATTAACGGCGCGTTCGGGAAAGCATGCTCTTGTTCACAGGCTCGCTTATCTCGGCTATAAGATAACGGAAAAACAGGTTCCTGAAATCTACGCGAAGTTTCTGGAAATAGCGGACAAGAAAAAAGAAGTCTTTGACGAGGACCTGTTTTCTATAATGCAGACAGGATTAAAAAGCCCCAAGGGCATGTGGGCCCTGGATTATATTTACAGCGCAACGGGAAACAGCATGGTGCCCACTGCCACGGTGATACTTGAAAAAGACGGCAGGAAGCACCAGGATGCGGCGGCCGGCGACGGGCCGGTTGACGCGGTATATAAAGCGATCAATGAAATTGTAAAAATGAACGCGAGGCTTGTTGATTATCAGCTGAAGGCAATTACCAAAGGCAGAGAGGCGCAGGGCGAGGTCATGGTAAGGATTGCCAAGGGCGAAAGGGAAATGAACGGCAGAGGAACCTCAACGGACATAATAGAGGCAAGCGCAAGGGCTTATCTTGACGCGGTGAATAAACTGGAGTACGGAGGCCCCGGAAAAAAAGGAGCCAAAAGAACGCCTTGAAATATTACCGAAAACATGTACAGGAGAGTGAAAAACGATGGGAATGACACTGGCGGAAAAAATACTGGCGGCAAAATCAGGAAAAAAAGTGGTGCGTGCGGGAGAGCTTGTGATCGCGGATATTGATCTGGTTCTTGCGAACGATATAACGGCCCCTCTTGCGATAAATGAATTTTATAAAGCAGGCGCAAAAAAAGTTTTTAACAGGAATAAAGTTGCGCTGGTGCCGGATCATTTTACCCCGAACAAGGATATAAAATCCGCGGAACAGGCGAAGATGCTCAGGGATTTTGCGAATGAGCAGAAGATAACCCATTATTATGATCAGGGAGATGTGGGTATTGAGCACGTGCTTCTGCCCGAGCAGGGAGTTGTGGTTCCCGGGGATCTGGTGATCGGCGCGGATTCGCATACCTGCACATACGGCGCACTGGGCGCTTTTGCCACGGGTGTGGGCAGTACTGACGCGGCATTTGCCATGATGACAGGCAAGGCCTGGTTTAAGGTTCCTGAAACAATAAAATTTGTATGCAGGGGCAAATTAAACAAATGGGTGTCGGCAAAGGACCTGATACTGCATATAATCGGGAAAATCGGCGTTGACGGCGCGCTTTATAAGGCGATGGAATTCACAGGGCCCGTTATAAATAAACTCAGCGTTGACCAGAGAATGACAATATCCAATATGGCAATAGAAGCGGGCGGAAAAGCAGGACTGATGGAAGCGGATGAAAAAACAGAAGCTTACGCGAAAAAACGCGCTGAGCATAAGTGGAAGGTTTACAAGGCTGACGAAGATGCTGTTTATTCAAAAGTGATGGATATAGACTGCTCAAAAATAGAGCCGCTTGTATCTCTGCCGCATCTGCCTGAAAACACAAAGCCCGCGTCCAAAGCCGGCAATATTCCGGTTGACCAGTCTGTTATAGGGTCCTGCACCAACGGAAGAATAGAGGATATGAGGATTGCGGCTAAAATATTTAAAGGAAGGAAAATACACAAAAGAACCCGCTGTCTTATATTTCCGGGCTCAAAAGAGGTTTATAAACAGGCAATGGACGAGGGTCTTGTTGATATTTTTCTTAAGGCAGGAGCTGTGTTTTCTCCGCCTACCTGCGGCCCCTGTCTGGGCGGGCATATGGGTATACTGGCAAAAGGCGAAAGGGCAATTGCCACAACCAACAGAAATTTCATAGGCAGGATGGGCAGTCCGAAAAGTTTTGTTTATTTAAGTTCCCCCGCTGTTGCGGCAGCCTCCGCGGTAGCCGGAAAAATAGTTCATCCTGATGCAGTGATGAAGAAAGGAGCAAAAAAATGAAATTCAAAGGAGCGGCGCATAAATTCGGAAATGATGTTGATACGGACGCGATTATACCGGCAAGGTACCTGAACACCTCTGATCCCAAAGAACTCGCAAAACACGCAATGGAGGACAGTACTGCTCCCGGCTTTGCGGAAAAAGTAAAAAAAGGCGATATTATTGTCGCGGGGAAAAATTTCGGATGCGGCTCTTCGCGGGAGCATGCGCCTGTCTGCCTGAAAGCAGCGGGTGTGTCCTGTGTTATTGCCAGGGATTTTGCCCGGATATTTTACAGAAATTCCTTTAATATAGGCCTGCCTATATTTGAATCCGAAGAGGCTTCAAGAAAGATAAAGCAGGGGGATGTTATTGAAGTTGACGCTGCCGGAGGAGTTATAAAGAATCTGACAAAGAAGGAAGAGTACCGGTCGCAGGCCATACCTCCTTTTATGCAGGAGCTTGTGGCGGCGGGCGGTCTGCTTAAATACGGAAAAAGCAGATATAAGGTAAAGTGAAAACATAAAAGATCAGCGTCTGAAGCCCGGAAAACCGGCGTGATGCAAGACTGAAAGCAGAAAGGAAATCCGATCATATCCGGTTCTGTCCGGATGAAAAAAAAGCAAAAAAAATCAACGGAGGTTTGTTATGAGCAAAGAGTACAACGTGGCGATAATGGGCGCGACCGGTGCGGTCGGCGTTGTTATGAAAGAAATTCTTGAACAGAGAAATTTCCCGGTGAAAGATATAAAGTTTCTTGCGTCCGAACGTTCAAAAGGGAAAAAAGTGAAATTCAAGGGCGCGGAAATAGAAATAGAAGTATTGAATGAAAACTCATTCAAAGGCGTGGATATAGTGCTGGCGTCAGCAGGCGCGTCCATATCCAAGAAATATGTTAAAAACATTATTGATTCAGGCGCTATGATAATAGACAATTCGTCCGCTTTCAGAATGGACGGGGATGTGCCGCTGGTGGTTCCTGAAGTGAATCCGGAAGACTGCAGGCTGCATAAGGGAATTATAGCAAATCCAAACTGTTCCACCATCATAATGGACGTGCCTCTGAAACCCATACATGATGCGGCGGGTATCAAAAGACTTGTTGTATCCACGTATCAGGCGGCGTCGGGCGCGGGCGCAAAGGGTATGCAGGAGCTTGAAGCGCAGGCGCGCGCCTGGGCAGAAGGAAAGGAGCTCAAAGTTGAGGCTTTTGCCCACCAGCTTCTTTTTAATGTAATACCGCATATAGATATATTCTTTGAGGACGGCGGGTCAAAGGAAGAGCTGAAAATGGTAAAGGAAACACAGAAAATAATGCACGAGCCGGGAATGAGAATTTCCGCAACAACGGTCAGGGTGCCTACAATGACTTCGCATGCAGAGAGCCTTAATATAGAAACTGAAAAAAAGATAACCGCGAAAGAGGTGCGGGAGCTTATGGAAAAAGCACCCGGCGTAACTGTTGCCGACGATATTCATAACAATGTCTATCCCATGCCGATTAATACAACGGGGAAAGATGATGTTTTTGTGGGGCGTATAAGGGAAGATTTCTCAATAGAAAACGGGATAGATATGTTTATATGCGGGGATCAGCTGCGAAAAGGCGCTGCGCTGAATACTATCCAGATTGCGGAAGTAATCGCAAAAGAAGGCCTGAAGTAACAGGTAGATGTATTAAACCGGAGGTGGGAACATGATACAGCGTTATACTCTGCCCGAAATGGGGGCATTATGGACGGAAGAAGCCAAGTATCAGTCGTGGCTGGATGTTGAAATCGGAGTCTGCGAGGCCTGGGCCGCAAAAGGAAAAATACCCGCAAAGGATATGGCGGCAATAAGGAAAAACGCGGGATTCAGCGTAAAAGAGATAGAAAAGATAGAGGCCGTTGTCCGCCACGATGTAATAGCTTTCCTTACCTCAGTCGCCAACCACATAAACAAAGGCTCAACGGGAAAAAGGAAAAAAGGTTCTTCCCAAAACTCAAAACTCAAAACTCTAAACTCTAGCCGCTTTGTCCATATGGGTATGACATCTTCCGACCTTGTTGACTCGGCTATGGCGCTTCGTATGGTAAAAGCCGTTGATATGGTGATAAAACGGCAGGAAGTTTTTGTAAGGGCCCTGGCAAAGCTCGCGAAAAAGCATAAGTACACGGTGATGATAGGGCGCTCGCATAACATACACGCGGAGCCGATTACATTCGGGCTGAAGGTTCTTATATGGTATTTTGAGGCAAAGAGAAACTTAAGCAGGCTCAAAGACGCGCGCAGAGAAATTGCTGTGGGAAAAATATCCGGAGCTGTGGGAAATTACGCGAACATACATCCGGCAATAGAAAGGGCCGCGCTCTTGAAAATAGGGCTAAGGCCCGTTGAAATCGCGAACCAGGTTGTGCAGAGAGACAGGTATGCGGTGCTTATGAATGCATTGGCTGTTGCGGCGGCGTCCATAGAAAAAATAGCCGTGAATATAAGGCTTATGCAGCACAGCGAAATACTTGAAACAGAAGAGCCGTTCGCGAAAGGGCAGAAAGGCTCTTCCGCGATGCCGCATAAAAGAAACCCTGTTGTGTGCGAGCAGCTTTCGGGCCTGGCAAGGCTTGTAAGAACAAACGCTCTCGCGGGTGTTGAAAATATGGCGCTCTGGCACGAGCGCGACATATCGCATTCTTCGGTGGAGCGCATCATAGTGCCCGACAATCTGATACTTCTTGATTATATGCTGGAAAAAATCACGTGGATAGTAAACGATATGAAAGTCTACAAAGAAAATATGCAGAGAAATCTGAACCACCTGCGCGGCCTTGTGTTTTCGCAGCAGGTGCTGCTGACCCTTATAAGCAGGGGAATATCAAGAGAAGACGCGTATGAAATTGTCCAGACAAACGCGATGAAAATATGGGGCGGAGATCCCGAGGATTTTAAAACAAAACTTTTAAAAGACCGCAGGGTTATGGAAAAGATGACAGAAAAAGAAGTGGAAAGTATTTTTGACGTGAAGTATTACCTGAAACACGTAGAGGCGTTTTATAAGAGGATGTAATGCTGCTGTGTACAGGAGAGTTATAAGTTCTGTTTTTTGATTAAAATAAAAGTTAAAGATTGAAATTATTTGGTTTTTTATTTCGGGAAATCGGATTATCTTTGTTGTAATTGCCAAAAATTCTGTTGGAATAGAATTAAGCATAAGTGTTTTTTGGTTTTCGCATTATTTATTGACTTTCTGCGGTTGGGGTTGTATTATTGG
>CAYTNY010000053.1:0-14684 GCA_964439215.1 uncultured Spirochaetia bacterium | reverse complement strand
GTTCAAAGATAGGGCAGTTCAAAGATAGAACAATAAAACCATAAATAACAAGTTCCGGTTTTGTTTTTGTTTTGAACTTTGAACTTTGAACTTTGAACCTGGAACTTTACTTTATCTTGCGTTTGTAGATGTAATAGTAATGTTCTTTTTTGTGTTTGTCTATAATTGTTCCGGGTTCCTGGGAGAAATTCAGTTTGTAGTATTCCATATTGTGTATTTCCTGATGGGTGGTTGTCCCCACAACGATTGCTCCGAAAGACTGTTCGGATTCTTTTTTGTCGTCGTTTGAAAGCAGCCTGGCGGTTGTGTTTATGCAGTTGCCGTATACGTTTACCATTTCCGTGTCCGCGAGTTTTACAGTCATTACGGTGTCGTAGCCGTGGGTCAGGGCTATGCGCACGTGCCACGGCTTCACTCTTGATTCATTGACCTTTCTTAAATTTTCAATGAAATCAAGCGCGAATTTTACGTGTTCGTCGTGTGATTCGCGGCGCCCCAGGAGATTGAGATAAATACCGTCTCCCACGGGTATGCAGATATAATCCCTGCAGTCTTTCAGCAGCCGGTCAAGAATATGATTGAATTCCGATATGACAATGGGCTGTTCTTCCTTTGTGATGTTTGTAAAACCCACTATATCTATTGCTGTGCAGTAGTTGATATTTTCCCCGTTTATTTTTACATTTTTGCTGAATCTGCTCATTGCCGGGGTTATGGTCTTGGTATCGTCAATTACTTTGCCCGTATACTTGAAACCTTCAAAAAGTTTTGCTTTGGATTTTGGCGTGCTGCGCCAAAGGTTCAGAATGTCTTCGGGGAGTTCTTTTGACCATGACTGGATATATTTATTTTTTGAATACGGAGAAGGGACGAAAAATATGGAATCATTTTTTTTCAGCTCAATTCCCGAAGTTCTGCTGATAAGCGAAAATTCTTTGTTTCTTTTTATAAAAGTTCCAAAGATTGAGAACGGGTTCTTTTTTTTATCAGGCGCAATATTTTCATCGTATTCTTTGGGTATGCCGTCGTAAATCCGCCATTGGTTGTCTTTGTATTTTATATGCGCCTGTATGCCGCTTATAAGGGCTTCGCCTCTTTTGGGGGATACGGCGCACAATTCAGCATCAAGCTGTTTCGGGAAACTGCTGTCCGGCTTTTTGGCGCCGATTAAATAAACTTTGTTTGGATCTGTCAGGGCAAGTATCTGCTTTTTTCCGCATAACCCGCATTTGAATTTTATTTTCATCAGTCTGCCTTTTAGTGTATTTTTTATAATATATCATAATATTTTATAAAAATCATCATTATATATCAGGTGTATTTATAAATTCAGCGCATGAGTATTATGATTGAAACACTGTGTTCGGATATGGAACTCGGCCCGCTGCCGGACAGAGGATATATTCCTTGACATTTGAGCGGCAGGTATATATATTATAAATAAGGAAACAATATTGCAGGTTTTATGGAAGAATTTATATGTTTGAATACTTAAAGAAAGGGGCTGTTGTGTTTATAAAACGTTTATTATACACTGTCATAATTTTTTCTATGGGCCTGGCCGCTGTTTACGCTCAACAGCCCAGAATTATGAATGTAACTATGACGCCGGCCAATCCCGGATACGGCGAGAATTTTCGTGTTGACGTGGAGTTATGTATAGGTGAATATATTGCCGGGCCGCAGCTTTTGCTTGCCATAAGTTCCCACAGCGAGAGATATTTTTCATCCACATCCGGACAGGTTTTTCTTGTAAGCAATCAGGGTGTTAATGTTCCGTGGGTGGGGCCGCCGTCTTCTGACGGTGGAGAGTACGGCTGGGTGCTTCCTGACGGTCCGGATTGGGAAGACCCTAAAGACTGCACAGACTGCGACGGTACTGACGGTATGACAATAATAGAAAGTTACGATCTTACCATGCCGCAGGCGGACGCGTTTCCCGGCTGCGATATTACTGATCTTTATCTTCATATAGCCACTCATACAGATCCAATGAATAATCAGTACTGGGCGGAAAATCCGGATGACTGCAATCATTACAGCGATCCTTTTGTTATCCCCGTACCGCCTGCTGAAATGACACTGCAGAAAAATGTTGAAGGTGTAGTGTCGCTGCCCGGCGATCTTGTGTTTTTCAGCATAGATTACAGGTACGGAAACGGACAGCTGATTATTAATGATGATTTTGGTCTTACAAGCGGCGGATATCTTGAATTTGTAAAGGCAGGTCCTTCAAATCTGATCACGAGCCAGCCGGCAGTAGGAGGAACTGCCGGAAATATTACCTGGGAGCTGAAGCCGGACAGAACAGGTTTACCTGGATACGGGGTCGGAACAGTATGGTTCCTTGCAAGAGTTGTAAGCGGAGGCATACCCGGCAACACTACCATTAATAATACAGCAACAGGTTCAATGACGGGGACGGGGCTGCCGGATGTGAACGCTTCCACCTCGCTTACAGCAGGCCAGGCTGCAATGACTATAGAAAAACATCAGAGCGTTGATCAGGCAAATGCGGGAGATATGGTTACGTATACAATAGAATACGAGATAAACGGTATGTCTTTAAAAAGCGTTCAGAATTTTGATGAGATGGTGCCGGGTACTGTATATCAGGATTCAAATCCTCCGCCGGGCTGGAAATTTATGCCGTATGACGGCAATACGGGAACCTGGACTGTTGTGGATCCGTGTGGTACAGGAGACGCATACATAAGGGCGCGTCCTGACGGGCCGTCTGAATATCCCGGAATGCTTGTGGATACGGGAGATCCCGCAAATGACCAATTCTGCGACGGTATGATAGTGTCTGATGTTATGATAGAGCCTTCAGGATATGCGGGTTCTGACGCACAGGTTATTATAAGGCACAACGGCCAGTCCGGGTCAGAGTCAAATTCAGTGGCGCTTATACTTTCTATTGATGATTCTCCGGGTTATGTGGCGTTTCAGACTGTTTTAGGCGGCAATACCGACTGGCCGGCAAAAATAACATCCAACACACCCGGAATAATAGGGGATATCTGGTTTAAAGTCAGGATAGAAGCTGAGGTAAGCGGCAATGATATGATATACAGGGCAAAAGTATGGAAAAAAGGCGAACCTGAACCTGCGGCCTGGACATTGACCTGGACGCAGGCAGGAGGAGCTTCTGATCCTGAATGGGCCTGCGACGGCAGCGGCGACTGGGATGACTGGAGGCCGGGCGTCAATGAACAGGGCGGGGATACTGCTGATACTGTATATGACTCGTATGACAATTTTATGGTCTATGAAGCAAGGACAAGCTCTGACGCGTTTGTTGAGGATAATATTCCGGCAGGCATTACTTATTTGGGATGCAGCGGCTGTGATTCGACAAATCCTGTAAGATGGAACCTTGGAAACATATCAAACGAAGGAGGATCTCTTACCTGGTGGGGCGAGGCAAACTGTGATATTGACCCGGATCCTGTACTTAATACAGCAATTATAGACGGTGCGGATACCCAGGCTATTGAGTCTAATGAAGTCAGCCTTTCTGTAATATGCGCGACCGATACATTTACGCCCACGCCTACTGATACGCCTACAGATACACCAACCGATACACCGACAAATACATATACAGATACTCCGACTTATACGTTTACGGATACGCCCACTGATACCCCGACAGACACTCCAACAGATACGCCTACGGATACACCTACAGATACATTAACAAATACGCCGACCGATACACCAACAGACACGGCGACCGATACACCGACCGATACACCGACGGACACGGCGACGGATACGCCGACCAATACGGCTACAGATACTTTTACGCATACAGCAACCCCGACGGACACAAATACTCCCACTGATACGCATACGCCGGTGCCGTCGGCCACGGATACGGATACTCCGACATATACGCCGACATATACACATACGCATACTTTTACTGAGACGTTTACTCCGACATTTACTCCGACTGATACACATACTTTTACGGTTACAGACACTCCGACGGACGGCCCCACGCCTACGTATACAAACACACACACGCACACCAGCACACATACATTTACGTTTACTTTTACCGCCACTTATACACCTACGGACACTCCGACAGATACACCCACGTTCACTAATACGGATACTCCGACAAATACAAATACTCCCACGGATACATTTACTCCTGTGCCGTCCGCAACTGAGACGGATACGCCGACTCCGACATCAACACATACCTTTACCAATACTTTTACGGAAACTTATACATTTACCTCAACGCACACGTTTACCGACACGCCGACGCCGACATACACTCAAACGCCTACTTATACTTTTACTTCAACCCATACATACACGGATACAAACACACCGACTTTTACCCATACTTTCACAAATACATTTACCGCGACACAGACTCCGACGCCCACGCCTGAACCGGCGATGCTGGATGTTGATTTGAGCGTTGCCGGACATAATCCCGCGCCGGATGCTGAAGTGGTTTACAGGCTCACGATAAAAAACAACGGAACCGCACCCGCGTATAATCTTGCATTTTGGGACACTCTGCCGGGGATTATGGAATATGACAGCAGGAATTTCGGAGGAAGCGCTGATGTTGATGAAAACAATATGGTTCTGTTTACGCTTGATGAGGACCGAATACTTGAGCCCGGGAAAATACTGGTATTGGAATTTACGGTAAAGCTTGAAACAAATCAGGTGCCGTATATAGACAACAGTGTTTCGCTTGATTACAATGACCAGCGGTATCCGCCGGAGCTGGGCAAGGCGCCGCCGGTTGAGAGCAGCGTGATACAGTATCCCGGCATACCGCCGATAGCGTATCCGAATCCTTACAGCACGGATGCCGCATCTGACGGGCTTATAAAATTTGACAACATAGTCCCGGGGTCGGTGATAGAAATATTTACGGTTTCCGGAGAGCGCGTGGCTCTTATAGACAGCCCGTCCGTAAAAGCATACTGGAACAGGCTTAACAGCTGGGGCAATCCTGTATCAGCGGGGATATATTTTTATATAGTAAGGAATATGTATTCGCAGGAATACCACAGGGGAAAACTTTTCATACAAAGCGACTAGATTAAACGGGGATTTTGGATTGTTGAATTTGATTTTACCGGCTGCAAATTCCTGCTTTAACTTTGAATTAATAAAGCATCCAAACTGCCAATATACGTTGTTCTTTATTGTTTTATTTTATAAAAAACACCCCCTGTTTCTATTTGAGCGCATAGATGTCATAATACGGTAAAAACACGTGTAAAAAACTTGACAAATCCACTTTTATCGTGTAATCTTTTAATGGAGATTGGAAAGGGAACGAGGCTTTTTGAGGTTATTGTTTACTTTTTATTGAACGATTGATTTTAACGTTAAAACAAAAAACAACTCCTACAAATTTGTTTTATGTGAAAACAAATGGAGGTCTGGAAAATGAGTGGGTTTATAAAAAGGGGACTGCTGGCAGTATTGGTTCTTTCTATACCCATAACAATTTTTTCAAATGCCCGGGTTGTAGATTTTTATATGGATCCTCCAAATCCTGAATTCGGCCAGACCACAATGGTTACTGTGGAGTGGTGCGGGCAGCTTTATGCGGATTCTATAATGGCGATGGCTGTAAGTACGCAGCCGACATTGGTGAACGCGGCGTTATCAGGCGTGGGGCAGGTATTTGTCATATCAAGGGCAGGCGTGAATGTGCATACATCAAAACCCGCAACAACACCCGGAGGGGATATCGGGTATCTTGCGAATGAGGCTTATGACGACTGGCTTTCTGATCCTCCCTGCAGCGACTGCAGCGGCGGCGACGGGCAGCTTTATTCCGAAACATTTGAAATACGCATACCCAATGCTGAAAATTTTCCCGGATGCGATGTCAGCGACTTGTATCTGCATGTGGGATTTAAAGATAACAATATGAATGAGAATGACTGGCATAACCTGGATGAATGCGAGACAGACACTATTTCCTGGGAAATACCTCTTTTAACTTCGGATTTTGAATTGAGAAAAAGAACAGAGGGCGTCATACAGGACGCAAATGATCTGGTATTATTTTCCATAGATTATTCTTACGCAAACGGACCCCTGACAATAACAGATGATATACCCGCATCTACAGGCGGAAGCCGTGATCTTGAACTTGTGGCATTCGGCCCTTCTGATATAACAGGCGGAAGCGCATCAGGGCCGGCGCCCGGAGCTGACAGCGGCACTATAACCTGGACCCTGCCCGACAGGACCGGCCTGCAGGGGCGGTCCGAAGGTTCTGTCTGGATGCTTTTGAAATTAAAAAACAGCGTGCCGGACGGTGTTGTCTATGAGAATAACGCTCAGGGAACAATGGGCGGCCTTGTAAAAACAGCATCTGCCCGCGCTGTTGCCGGAGCAGCCGCGCTCACGCTTAATAAAACACAGAGCGAAGAACAGCTGAATCTTTATGAAACAGTGACATATGTTCTTGAGTATAATATACTCGGCTCCAAACTCGTTGCTTATCAGCCTTTTGATGAAATTGATGAGGGGACATATTCAACATCCCCGATTCCGGGGTGGAAGTTTGTGCCTGAAGGAGGAACGAATGGAATCTGGCACGTGGAGGAATACTGCAATACAGGCGACAGAATACTAAGAGGAGAGATCCCGGATACGGATCAGTATCCGGGAATGATATACGAGGATGTTGATTTTTGTACGGGCATAATAGTAACCGATGTTATGATTGATCCCGGAAATGAGGCGAGCGTTCAGGGGTATGAAGGTTCTGACGCGCTGGTTATAATAAGAAACAACGGATTGGCGGGAACCGCAAATAAAGCTTACGGTCTGGTTCTTTCTATAGATACGTTTATCGGCGATAATAATGATGGTTATATAGGTTTTCAGCGGTGCGGTGCGGGCGATTGTATTTGGCCCCATTCTGTTGATACTGTTCAGATAACGGGAAATATGTGGTACAGGGTAAAGATAGAGGCGGTTACGGAAACCTCGTTCAGGGCAAAGGTATGGCCCAAAGGCGATCCGGAGCCCGGAGGCTGGACAATTGAATGGACTGATCCAGATCCGACTGATGACGGCGGATATTTCTGCGATAGTGAAGAGGTATGGCACGCGGGTGTGGGAGAGCAGGGAGGCGCAAACGGAGTTACAGAGGATTACTATAATAATTTCCTGATTTATGAACCAAGAGTTTCAACAAATACAATGCTTTACGATACCATACCTGTGGGTATTGAATACCGCGGCTCTGAAGGCGAAACAATTCCGGTTCAGACTGATCCTATGGTCAGATGGGATCTGGGGAACATAACTGACCAGGGAGGTTCATATACCTGGTGGGGAGAGGTTGTGGGATGCGACCCGATTACAAATAAAGGGGCAATTGACGGAGATGACCCTGTTATACCCGTATATTCAAATGAGACCATTTTGGATCCTTACTGCGGCACGCCTACCGTGACGCCGACCATTACCCTGACTTCAACTCCTACGTCAACGCCTACCAATACTCCTACATCAACGCCTACGCCGACGTTTACGGTGACGCTTACAAATACACCTACCGCAACATTGACGGCTACTCCGACAAACACGCCGACCGCAACGCCGACATCCACATTTACGGTTACTTTGACAAACACGCCGACCGCAACGCCGACGTCCACATTTACGGTTACTTTAACGGCGACTCCTACATTTACGAGAACCTTAACAAGCACTCCGACAGCTACGGCAACGGCAACACCCACGGTTACGTTCACGCCGACCTCGACTGTAACCATAACATACAGCCCCACAAGCACTAATACGCCTACTTTCACCCCTACATTTACGGTTACCGCGACAAGAACAGCGACTCCCACTATAACAATAACATTTATGGCAACAGTTACAAATACACCGACAATAACAGTAACAAGGACAGCAACTCCTACTTTTACCGTGACGCTGACATCAACCCCTACATTCACTATTACGGCAACAAGAACAGCAACACCCACATTTACTCTGACCCTGACGTCAACTCCAACATTTACGGTAACCGCGACCCGGACAGCCACGCCGACATTTACGAATACATTTGAGAATACTGCCACTGATACGCCCACAATAACACTTACCGCGACTCCGACATTTACCCGGACCGCGACAAGAACCGCGACTCCGTCATCAACGATTACCGTGAGTCTGACCGCGACACCGACTATTACGCTGACATCTACGCTGACCGTGACGCCGACAATCACATATACGTTTACTTTAACGTCCACTACAACGTCAACGCCGACAATTACGCCGTCTCCGACAATTACTCCTACGCCGATTCCTTATCCATATGTCATAACAGCGGCGGTATACAACGAAGCCGGAGAAAGAGTGGCCATGGTCGGCGAGATATTATCCGCGTATGAGATGAAAGGGTTCAGTCTCTTTTTTGAAGACGGGGACTATACAGGGACAGTAAATACAGATCAGCCTCTCGGGATAGTTCTGGAGGGAGTGGAAAGTGAATCCACGACAGGTGAAGGACAAACAACGATTTTCTGGGATGTTACAAATGATGCGGGGCAGCCTGTTTTAAACGGATCGTATTATCTTAAACTTGAGCAAAAGGATCATTACGGGCATACCATTTCAATGATTGAACCGATAAATGTTGTTAAATTTGAGCAGTATGTCAGGGTCAGGATATTTAACGCGGCAGGTGAAATAGTAAGAGTTATAAGCAGGGACGGGGAGATAAGAACCGATAAAATGAACCTGAAAGTGCCTGATGTAATTGCCATACAGCAGCTGGAAACAAATCAGAAAATACAATACGGACAGTCTGATGAATATGTAGTGTGGGACGGGCTGAATGCAAGAGGCGAGCTTGTAACCTCCGGAACCTATGAAATAGAGGTTGTTATTAAAAACTTTTACGGAGAGCAGATAAAAGCATCAAAAACAGTTCTTGTGCTGGTTGAGAACAGTGAATATTTAAGCGGATTAAAGGCTGTGCCGAATCCCGCTTCCGCAGGCAGCGGATTGATGGCTTTTGGTTGGGACATTGAGGTTCCCGGAAAAATGAAAATAACAATTTTTAATATGCAGGGTGAACTTGTGCGGGTTATATATGCGGACAGCCTGGATAAAAGAGCTGAATGGGATTTCAAGAGCGTCTCAGGTTCAACCGCGGCGCAGGGTGTTTATTTCGCGGTATTTGAAAACCTGTGTTTTGACGGAACCAGACAGCGGGAAACATTGAAATTCGCGGTGAAGTAAGATAATAGTTCAAAGTTCAAAGATAGTGCGGCTCAAAGTTCAAAAGAACAAAAAAAAATGAGTTTTGAGCTTTGAGTTTTGGGAATAACCAAACTTCTGAGCATCAGGTATGCGCTTTGAACCTTGAACACTTGAACTTTGAACTCAATCCGGAACTTTGCTTAACTGCCGGCATAAATTCTTGCAAAAACTTTACTGTTGGGATATAATAGTTTAAATTACGGTATATATAAAAAATGCGGAGGAAAATATGAAAATAATTAATTTTATAATTTTAATGCTTATGGTTCCGTTTACCCTTGTTTTTGCGGCCGATGTTCCTGTATATGAAGCGGAAATAGGGCCGCCTGTCAGCAAGCTTGAAGGCGGATATGTGGATGATTATGTAAACCTTAACCGGCGTTTAAGCTGGCATACTTCCGCGGACCGCGGAAACGCCCAAAATGCGGTTGATTACAGATATACAAGCTGCTGGAAAGCGGAAAAAGGATCAATTCTTAATTATTATTTTCCTGTTGCCACGATCAACTATGACAATATCCGCGGTGTATATGTGATAAGCTGGACAGGCATAAGAATACTTAACGGCGACGGTTCGGCCCCGGATAAATGGAAAAAAAGCGGGCGTGTAAGCAGAATGAAAGTATACGTGAACGGAATAGAAGAATTTCATATTAAACTTATAGACACGGACCGCTGGCAGAAAGTAGAGTTCCCCGTAATAAATTTTATTTCTCCCAATGACAATCTGGAATTTGAAGTAACGGATATTTACGGCGGCAAAAAAGAAGCCTGTTTAACCGAATTTATGCTTCTTGGCGGGCATCCGAGAAAATAGAAAGCAATGTGCGTGTTTTTGAACCCTATTTATTTATATCTGAATGTATCTGATTTATTTCTGTTTTATCTGAAAAATATTTTCTGTTCGCGGTGCGGGCCGTGAAAATAAGCGTATTCTGCATTCCGGCTTTTGGCCATTTAAACCCGATTATTGCCGCGGCAAAGGAACTCACTGACAGGGGATGCGATGTAACGTTCTACGCATCTCCTTTCCATAAAGAAGCCGCGGAAAAAACAGGCGCTGATGTTAAAATTGTCCAAACTCCTTATGACGGCAGAATAAATGAATTAGCAAAGTATTCGGGGAAAAGGCTTTTTACGGTTGCGCGTACGGCTCTTGAGTATGCGGAGGCTGTTCTTGACCGGACATTTGATGAGATTAAAGAAAACCCTCCGGATATTATTCTCCACGATGTTATGACCGTAAACGCGAGAGCAGCCTGCAGAATATTAAAAATACCTTCCGCGGTCATAGTTCCCGTATTCGCGCTGGAGGAAAGGAAAATACCAAAGGCTGCGGCGCGTATGATAGAGGTCCCTGTGCACAATATGATTCCTTCTATAAGCGAAATCATAGGTTTTTTTGGGGCAGTACGGTCAATCTCGTCAAAATACGGCATAAAAAAAAGGGATATACAATGGGTTTTTAATGACTACGGCGATGTCAATATAATAACCACATCAAGGGAATTTCAGTATTCTTCACACAGGTTCCCGGAGGAGAGGTTCAAGTTTACCGGGCCTTTGCTTTTTGAAGGAAGGGAGAAACCCGCGGATTTCAGCGTTGATAAGAAGAAAAAGACAGTACTGGTCTCTTTGGGAACGCTCTATAATCATAATTCGGATTTTTATGAGAAGTGCATAAAGGCATTTGCGGGTACGGATTATAATGTTGTAATGTCTGTGAATGATGAAAAAATCCTGAACATTGCTCAAAACGCGGGAAAGAATTTTTACGCCCGGAAATATGTGCCGCAGCTTCAGGTTCTTAAATACGCCGATGTTTTTGTGACCCACGCGGGTATGAACAGCGTAAACGAGGCCCTTTATAACGGAGTGCCTCTCGTATGCGCCCCCCAGGCGCTGGATCAGTTTATGAACGCGGATAGGGTGCGGCAGCTCGGAGCAGGGGTCGTGTTGAAAAAAACATCACCGGAAAAAATACGAAACGCGGTTGAAATGATGCTGTCCGAGCCCTCTTTTAAAAAAAGAGCCGCGGAAATAGGCAAAGGCCTGAAAAAGGGCGGGGGAGTGAAAAGAGCGGCGGATGAGATTATGAGGGTGCGAAAGGGCGGGGAGAGTGAAAGACAGTGATTAGTGGTTTGTAAGTTCGAAGTTCAAAAAGACAAAAAAATGAGTTTTGAGTTTTGAGTTTTGGGAAGAGCCAAACATTCAAGCCGCCACACATCTGAACTTCCGATATAAGTTTTGGAAATAGCAGTTAATAGTTCCAAGTTTCAGGTTCCGGGTTCCAAGTTCAAAAACAAAAACCGCGCGCCCTAAAGGACGCGGCTACCAAACCAATTTGTATTCATCAGGCCCTTAGATGTTCATTACGTACTATGTATTATGCATTACGTCTTTGCCAAACATCCAAGCCGCCAAACATCTAAACTTCCAATATAAGTTTTGGGAAGAACGAAAGACAGGGATTAGTGATTTTGGCCGAGGATTCGATATTCGGAAGACAAAGACAATCCTTAAAACCGGTTAAATCTAATCTTGCGTAATCTGCAATTTGTCACATTGGCTTTGCCGCGCAGCTCCACCTGTTCATTAGTGATAATATAAGTTATCTTGTTTGGGAAGGGAAAGTATACACAAGACAAGACCTGGTACTGACAGGGTGTTTCTTTAACAAAGGGGGTGCAGGGGGATTTAAGGTTTATCTACCAGTTCTGTCTAGAATCTGATAAAATAATATCAAACAAATAGGGAAGGGGAATGCTGTGAAAAAAAGCATTATGGAATATTTTATTGCGGGTTATTTTTTATCCATTGTTATCCTTTGTTAGCTATTTGATTGTATGGGGGTTGCTACAACCATTTGCTCCTAGCGATGAAACAATAGCTTATTGGGGCTATGGAACATTTGCAGGAACGATTGTATTAAGTGTTTTTATTGTTGAGTTGACGATTAAGATGGTTAGGAAAAAGAAAAGGCATGGAGAAAGAAAACCGATTTGGAAAAAAGATACAGAATGGTGGGAACTAAAAACAAACATACTAGGCAGAGGCGTTGTAGTAAATTTTCATTCAGACAATAATAATTATGATAAGGTTTTTGAATTCGTTAAAGGCAAGATTGCAGAACTGGAAAAAGGTGATTCAACACAGCGAAAGTTCTTATCTGATGAATTGCTTGCAATTTATAATGAAGAATGGAATTCTGACTCAGCAATTACCGAAGAAGAGTTTATGTCACGAATGAAAATGATTAATTTGGTGTTTAATCCGAATTTAAGCTATGAAGTGCATTATGAAGATGATAACATGTTCCTTGGTCATGTCATTATGCTTAGATGCAACTCAGATGGTAAGTTTACTGAAGCTGTAGTTTAAAGAAAGGAGAATAGGAAATGAAATACTATGCACGTAAAAAGATACTTAGTAATAAAGATCTAGGCAAGTTAGCGTGGGAAGCCATTGAACCTATTTGGGATGATTTGCCATATTCAAATAATAAAAAATTGTCTGCTTTTATGGAATTATTAACTGAAGGGCAAAGGGGTTTGATAGCATTGGATTGGTGTCAGAAAATTATTAGAAATGACGGCCTTAAAGATCTGTTTGAGAGTTCTGTAGGAAATCTTGTACCTTGGGCAATTCAAGGATTTGATATGATAGGGGCAAAAAAATACAAGCACATTTTGTCAGAGGCTGTAAAAATTGTGTTCAAGGAGGAGTATCCCGAAACAGCTGCAAAAAGAAAAGAGGCAATAAGGAAATTGAAAAAAGAGAATAAAAGTAAGTTGGAGAAGCTCGACGATAAGTTTTACAAATTGATTGATTCGAAGGACGATAATTTAGAAACATACAGAGGTACATTTGTTAGAAATAATGCAGATCAGTTTATAAAAAAGAGTATATTCTTTTAAATTTCGCATAATGTATATTATACGGAATTTTACGTTAAAACGTCTTTCTTCCCCCTTTAACAAAGGGAGTTTGAAACAAACGATTTTGTTTCAAACAGGTTCTTTCGATATTATTATCTAAATATAGAAAGAACTTAACAGGGGGGGTTGTCCTTTTGAACACAAAAATCTACCCTTATCGTCTAATATTTGATAAAATAATTATATACAAAATAGGAAGGGGAATGTTGTGAAAAAAATAACATTCATAATTGTATTTATTTTGGTGATGACTTTTACTCTTCAAGCTGGTTTTTTGGATAAATTTAAGAAACCTACTCCGACACCTACAACTACGCCTACGCCTGTGCCTTCAAAGGTTCAAAAACTATATAATGAGTTGTCAGAACTGTATCAGAATAGTTTTCGATCTGAGCATACACAACGCTTGATAAATGAATTATTAGAAAATTATGCTGACGAATATATTGATGACAGGTATTGTAAATTTAAAATGTTGGTTGGTCCAGTTGTTTTAGACATGTGTGCTGTTGGCTCGTTTCATAATAAAGATTATGAAAAAATGATTTATTTTTATGAACAAATGTACGAATTATATCCTGAAGAACAAATTTATGGTCCATATGATATTCCTTGTGATAGCGAAGCCGGATATGGTGGCCCGGCAGGAGCACATGGTCTAAGAATGAAAGCTATGTTTTTATCTGGCAGTTCTGCAAGATATAGTGGTGGTAGTAGATTTATAGACTATGATGAATCTATAAAAACGTCTTTATTGATGATAGAAAAATATAGGGGTATAAGATCTCGTTGTTTAGAAGGTTGCTGGACCTATGATCGCATAGGATTAAGGAATATATTGTATTGCCTTGATGAAGGTGGATATAATATGCGAGAAAGAGAAAGTATTGTTATGGAAATACTTGACAAAATGGATAATCCTACTGAATCCGCTCACTTGCTTCTTCAGCTAGCTGAGTGGAGTGAAGGCGCAAAAGCACGTGAGTACTACATGAAAGTTATAAATGAACATGGTGAAGTATTTAAAATGGATGATGCTGGATATGATGAAACCAGAGTATATGCCATTGAAGCATACATAGGGTTAAAGAATGACCTTGAAAGGGAAGAGTTAGTAATGGGAATAAAAAAAACAATAGAAGGATATAAACAACATAATATAGCTTATTGGAAATATTTTAAAAAGTATATTGATAATTTGATTATTCAAGGATTTGGTTCGGATTTTGCAAGAGAAGTAGATAGCGAAAGCGTGGATGCAATCGAAAAAGAAAAAGAAGAAAAAAGAATTATGTATAAAGCAGCGGAACCTACTGGCCCGGAACTTATAGCAAAAGCTCAAGAATATAAAGATTCAATAAATAGGTTTAAATACAGCAGATTGACTGAAAATAGAATCAATAAGCAAGCTATGGATGCTGCGGCTCGGTTACATTCGGCATTTAATTT
>CAYTNY010000052.1:0-15215 GCA_964439215.1 uncultured Spirochaetia bacterium | reverse complement strand
TGAAATTTCTTGCAAAAAAATGGTCTTGGTGTATAATTTTATGCGGTTCAGGGGCGGACAGGGTAAAAAAGCAAAGGAGAACAGAATATGACAGCGGATATAATAATGGGTACGCAGTGGGGCGATGAAGGAAAAGGAAAAATCGTTGATGTGTTTTCAGGGAATTATGATGTTGTTGTAAGATATCAGGGCGGCGCAAATGCCGGACATACTGTTGTTATCGGAGATAAACAGTATATTCTGCACCTTCTGCCGTCCGGAATACTTAATTCCGGAAAAATGAATATAATAGGCAACGGCGTTGTTCTTGATATTGATGCTTTGCTTGCGGAAATGGAAGAAGTAAGGGGGAAAGGCATACAAATAACTCCGGAAAATCTTATGATAAGCGAAAATGCCCATCTCGTCCTCTCGTATCACAAGCATATGGATGCAGGCAGAGAAAATAAAAGGGATAAAAAGATAGGCACGACAGCAAGAGGGATCGGGCCGGCATATACGGATAAGTATTCAAGATCAGGGCTGAGAGTCAGGGATATATTCAAAGATGACGTGCTGGAAATGAAAATAAAAGAGAACCTTGAAGAAAAGAACTTTCTTTTTAAAAATTATTATGGTGTTGAAGAAATTAATCCCGCTGAACTGATCGGAAAAATAAAAAAACAGCGGGAGCTTATAAAAGATTATATAGGCGATGCGGTTCATAAGATACATACTGTCCTTAATGAAGGGAAAAAAGTTCTTTTTGAGGGCGCCCAGGGAGCCCTTCTGGATATAGATTTCGGGACATATCCGTATGTGACATCATCAAATCCCACGGTCGGAGGCGCTTTGACCGGCATAGGTCTGTCGTATAAACAGATCAACAGGGTGTGGGGGATCACAAAAGCTTATCAGACCCGAGTCGGCAACGGGCCGTTTCCGACGGAGATGGAAAAGGACGCGCAGGAACTGACAAGAAAGACCGGTGGAGAATTCGGAGCAACCACGGGCAGGCCGCGCGGATGCGGATGGCTGGATCTTGTTGCCCTGAAATACACCGCAGAACTGAATGGTTTCACGGATATAATTCTTACCAAACTTGATGTGCTTTCTGTTTTTGAAAAAATCAAAATATGCACCGCGTATGATTATGGCGGGAAGGTTTCGGACAGGTTTATTGCAGACGGCGAGGAGCTTTATAAAGCAAAACCCGTATACCAGGAAGTGGAAGGTTTTAAAGAGGATATAACAAAAGTGAGAAAATACGCCGATCTGCCTGAAAAAGCGAAGGAGTATATAAAATTTATAGAAGACTTTATAAAAGTCCCCGCAACCTATATTTCTGTGGGTCCTGAAAGGGAACAGATCCTGAGTAAATAAATAGAATCAGGAGGAGCAAATGAAAAGATATTTTGAAGGGTTGTTTTATAAAAAAGCCGGGCAGGCGCCGGGGACCGTTATTTATACAGGCAGGGAAAAAAAAGAAGAAAAAAGCATTATAAATGTTTTGAAATATAATCCGGGGGAATTTGAAACAAAAGAGGATGTTGCGGGGAAGGATGCCGCGGTATTTGCCGGAGACGGATATATCAGCTGGATCAATGTGTCCGGAGTCCATAATGAAAGTGTTATAAAAGAAATCGGCGGGCTTTTTGACATAAATATTCTTTGGCTTGAAGATATTGCAAATATTGAGCAGAGGCCCAAGACAGAGATTGATGAGAATGGCATTCTTGTTGTTATGAAGACGATGCGGTATGATGCAGAAAAAGACGAAGTTTGCATAGAGCAGATAAGTGTTGTTTTGAAAAAAAATAAAGTTATATGTTTTGTTGAAAATGAAAATGAAAGATTTGAAAAAATAAAGCAGCGGATAAAAAATACAAAATGGAGATCACGCGGTCTTGACGAAGGCTATCTTTTTTATGCGGTTATTGACGCTGTGGTTGATAATTATTTTGTTGTATTGGAGAAACTGAGCGACAGGATCGCGGATCTTGAATCCCGTATTATTGAGGACCCGGAAAAAGAGGATCTCCGTGAAATTCACAGGGTTAGAAGGGAAATTATATTTTTAAGAAAATCTATATGGCCCCTGCGGGAAGTTTTGGGGAGAATTATGAGGACGGAAAATGATTTTATAAATGAAAATATCAAAGACCTGTACAAAGATGTGTATGAACACGCTGTTCAGGCGGGAGAAACGGTGGAAATATTCAGGGATGTTGTATCCGGAATATTTGATTTGTATATGTCAATGGCCGGCAGCAGAATGAATGAAGTGATGAAGGTGCTTACCATAATAGCGACTATTTTTATACCTTTGACTTTTATTGCGGGAATATATGGTATGAATTTTAAATATATGCCGGAACTGGAATACACATGGGCGTATCCGGGCGTATTGATTTTAATGATTATTGCGGTTCTGGGCATGGTTGCCTATTTTAAAAGTAAAAAGTGGTTCTGAAAAATAAAGATTGACAATAGGCGATAAAAACATATAATCTTATTAAAGTAATCAAAAAAACACGGAGGTGGCAGTCAAAAAAACGCGGCATAAATATGTTTTGTGTCGGGGCTGTCAGCAGTGCCATTCAAATCGCCGATAAGGTAATACTTTTGGGGACAAACGCGCAGAAAACTACCGTATGAAGTCTATTCTGAGAAAGGATAATGCGGTAAAAACGGAGGCCTGAAGCGGCCAGGATCAAGCCAAAATCAAAATCCAGGTAAGTGAGGCCTGAAGTTTTTCGGGATATCCCGATATTTTACGGCTTAAATGCCGGATTGTGCGGAGGCGAAAAAATGGCAAAGAATAAAAAACCAAAACCAAAGCAGAAGTAATAATCAAAAAAGGGAGGCTGTTTTTGCGGCCTCTCTTTTAATAATCCGGAATTATGATGTGTATACGGCAATTGAATAAAAAAACGCAGTTTATATCAGGGGCGGCGCCCCGGGAAAAGGAGAAAAAAAGATGGCGAAAAAGAAAGTTAAAAAAACGGTAAAAAAAGCGGATCCGAAAAAGAAGACGAAAAAGAAAACCAAAAAAACCGCAAAAACAGAAACGGTATAGTTTAAAAGAACCGGCGCCGTTTTTTGGCGCCGGTTCTTTTATTTGAAAAACCGGGAGCAGAATTTTTCCAGAACCCAGTATATTCTTTCGCGGAGTTCTGTCAGCCGTGATTCTGAAATTTTCAGGGTTTGGGGATCAAAGTAAGGAGTATTGAGATAGAGGCTCCGGTTTATTTCTATTTGTATCCATGGAACTCCGCGGGATGCGCAGTGATGGCGTGTTATATATCCTCCGTAAAACGGGTTGTTGATGCTTATTTCACCTTCGCCCGAAAATATCAGGGAGAACAGTGAGCGCAGTTCTTTCATCCAGCGTGCAGGGCAGGTTGCGGCCCGCGAGTGTGTTGAAAATCCGCGGGAGTTTCCGTTGTTGCTTATGCATATGAGAGGGCGTGCTTTTCCTGTTTTCGGATCCGAGGGCAGCATGCTGTGGCAGTCAAATGCAGCCTTGTGAACGCTGCTGCTGAGCCTGCGGGATATTTTTCTGTGGAAATTAAAGTGATATTTTTTTATCAGTTTTTTTATTACCGCAGTATCCGGGTATTTGCCGCCTATATAAACAGCTTGGCCGTTTACTCTGACTGTTTTAACCGCACCGTCTTCATTTAAGGGAGGAAGGTCAAAAGGAGGCCGGTTTACATCTATTATGGCGCGGGCATAAGGCATTTCAATTATATCTGCGGCTCTTCCTCTGAAATTGAATATTTTTCCTGTTTCGGCGTCGCCGTCGAGTAAAATATCCCTGCGGGAAAGGGCGGCCGAATGCACTATTTCCGAGGGAACAAGCGTTCCGCCGTGCGGTATTGAAATCAAAAGGGGGAGTTTTTTTCTTTTCATCATATGCCCTCGGCCGCGCCGTCTCTGCGTATTTCCGCGGCTCCCTGAAAACCGCCGGATGATTTTTTTATTACTGCGTGTATTGCGCCGAGATAAAAAGAATAAGGCTCCCGTTTATCCACCCTGTATCCTTTTTCAGAAAGAAAACCGTAAATATCCTGATTAAATCTGTCTTCCAGGCTGACTTTGCCGCCGAGGGAACAATGGAACCGGGGCTGCTTTAAAGCGGCGTCAAGCGGCATATTGTTATCAAAAATATTTATCAGAAACTGGCTTATTGTGGAAAATATTCTTTCGCTTCCCGGGCTCCCGACGGCCATCCAGATGCTATCTCCCCTGAAAATTAAAGACGGGGCAACAGTTGCCCATGGAACGGCATTGGGGCGCAGATAATAAGGATGTTTAATATCAGTATATTCATAATCAAAAAGATAATTGTTATACAGAAAACCCAGCCCTGATGCCGCCGCTTTGCTGCCGTAAACTCTTTCAATGGACTGTGTCAGGCTTACGGCCATTCCGGTTTTGTCTATAACTGAAAGATGAGTTGTTTCTCCGGCTGTTTCGTCAGGGGTTTCAATTACAGGAAGCAGTGTCCGGTCAATCTCGGAAAATATTTTTTTTATGGTTTTTTCCGCATGCTTTTTTGTAAGCATTTTTTCGTTTACCTGCGGGAAAAAATTAGGGTCAAACGGCCTGTCAGAACGCTCAAGAAGGGCCTGGCGGAAGATCTCGCACATCAGCCGGATATAATTTTTCTGATCCGAAGAAAGAATCTCTCGAGGCACCTGATCGGCCATAAGAAGAGTGAAAAGAAGGGTTCTCCCGGAACCCGGGGGCGGCATGGTAAAAACAGTCATCCCTCTGAAATCTTTTTTGAGCGGCTTTCTCTCTATGGGCATAGGAGGAAGTGCAAGGTCATCGGCCCTTAAAAATCCCTTGTTTTCCTTCATATCCGCATCTATAATAGAAGCTATCCGGCCTCTGTAAAACTCATTTATGCCGCCGTCAATTATCATTTTCAGGGTATTGGCAAGATCCGGCTGTTTAAATAAATGCCCGGCCGGAAACGCTTTGCCGTTGTCAAGAAAGTATTTTGACCCGGACAGTGAAGGGATATTGTTGAATTTATCCGATTCTCTTTCAAGCAGGCGGCTCTGCAGCGCTGTTAATTTGTAACCGCCGGAGGCCGCGGCAAGCGCCGGCTCCATAACAATACTGCGGGACAGTGAGCCGTATTTTTTCAGTGTATACAGCAGCGCCGCCGGAGTGCCGGGGACCGTTGAGGCCCTGTAGCCTGCTGATTTGTCTTCTTTTTTTATTTTTGAAATATGCGCAAGCGAAGGGGCCCGGGAAGAACCGTCTATGGAAATGATTTTTTTTTCGGTGCTGATAAGCATCATTGTCTGGCCGCCCAGCCCGGAAGCCTGAGGTTCGCATACTCCCAGAGTAAAGGCTGCGGCAATTGCGGCGTCCACCGCGTTGCCGCCTTTTTTCAGCATTAAGGCCCCGGCCGCGGAGGCAGCGGGATGGGCCGATGAGACCATTCCGTTTTCGGATTCTGAAAACTTTCCTTTGGTATCCGGAGAAAATGAAGATTCTATTTTTTTTATATTCATTATCAGGATCTGTTTTTTCTGATTTCGTTCAGAAGAACGGCAAGCAAAGCAGATCTGTCAAGCAGGCTGTGCCGGAGTATATATTCGTCATCTTCTTTTGACGCGGTGCCTATGGGCCCGAGTCCGTCTATTACTGCTTTGTCCTGCGGCGCAAAGCATATGTTTGTGGAGCTCCACCGGTGTTCTTTTATTGTCCGCAGATCAAGAGAGGCGGCGATTTTTTTGAGTCTGGAATAAAGCTCCAGCGACTGTTCGGATTCAGAAAGCGGGGGCCTTTTTATTCCGCCTCTTATCTGGACCTTGACTTTTTTGTTTTTTATTTTCGCGGCTGCGCCTCTCAGGATATCTTCGGATTCACGGGCAAGGTTTATATTATTGAATCTTATACTGATTTTTGATTCGCAGTGGACAAACGGCGGAGAAAAATGAGAGTCAATGGAAATGTCCGAAGGGGTCACCAGCAATCCTTTTGCCTCATCAGACACGGATGATATTTCAGCCAGCAGTTTTGTGAAATGCATTGAAGCGTTCGCGGCGTCTTTGGAGTTTTCGGGATTAATCAGATGAACTTCGCATTCAAAAAGAGCCGCTCCGGAGCGTGAAAGTATTACGGAGCCTTTCAGATCCGAACCGCTTAAACCAATGATGTATTCTGCATCTGAAGCAATGGATTTTATTTTCGGAGCAGAATATGCACCATATAAGGTATTATCCGGAGTGAGCAGTATGCCTATTTTGATTTTTTTCAGCAGTTTTGTGAAACGCAGCGCTTTTAAAGCCGAAACAAGCACTGCGAGCCCGCCTTTTCCTTCCCAGGCCCCGGAGCCGTATATTTTGTGCTGCGTAAAGGAACAGGAGCGGTGTTTTTTAAAAGTGACCGGGCTGTCGGAAAAAGCAATGAACAGAATATCAAGTTCTTTATCAGGGGTATTTGAGAACAGGACCGTGTTTCCCGTTGATACTTCGGGATAAATATGTTCTGAAAATCCCATAGGCTTAAGTTCGCCTCCGATAATGCGGTTTATTGCATTTACGCCTTCAATGCTTTTTGTATGATTGTTAATGTTTATCATTTTAGACAGAAGTTTTTCGGATTGTTCCTGCCTGCCGCGCAGAAAGGTTCTTATTCTTACGGGAAACGATATTTTGCCGGTTTTGCCCGGAATATTATTTTCCGTAAAAAATTCTTCCTGGGAGAAATATCTGACAGAAGCAACTTCAAGTATTTTATTCACCAGTGCGGGGAAATCATATCCGGCGGCCGCCGCGGCCTGTACATATGAGCCTGTTGCACCCAGGCTTGCCATTGAATTTATCTCAAGAAGGTAAATATTTTCATCTTCGTCCATTCTTATATCAACTCTTGAAAAATCTCTGAGCCCCAGCGCGTTGAAAGCCTGTTTGCTGAGCTGCACCATTTCCGCGGCTTTTTCAGGGCGTATTTGGGCGGGGCATATTTTATTGCGGGGTTTTTGAAGTTTGTCGCCTGCGCTTTGTATTGCTTTGGGATCGCCTTCAAGATCTATTTCCAGAACAGGAAAAGCCTCGGGATCGCCGTTTCCCAAAAGTCCTATACAGAATTCTCTGCCGCGTATAAAATGCTCCACCAATGCCTGCTGTTTGAATTCAGAAATTATAAATCTGACAGATTCCCTTAAATCTTTTTCGTTTTCCGCTATTTTTAATCCGTAAGATACAGCTTCCATTTTTGGTTTTACTATTACGGGATAAATTATATCGGACATATTCTCGCTGCCCGTGGAAAAGACCCAAAACTCAGGGGTCGGTATATTATGTTTCTGCATTATTATTTTTGTTATGATCTTGTCAAGGGCAAGAGCGTGCCCCGCGGGAGAGGAACCCACGTATGGGATCCCCAGCATCTCCATCATTGAAGGCAGGTGGGTATAACGGCTCTCTCCCTGTATGCCGTAAGCCATATTGAAAACCATGCCCATTCTTTCCCCTTCCATTACACGCGGCATGAATTCCTGCAGCGCCTCAATAAAGTACATGTTGCCGTCAATTATCTTTACATTATGGCCGCCCTTTTCAAGCGCATCCGCAACGCGCTGCACGGTTTTGTAGTTGTATATTTCCTTATTCTGGATCCCAAAACGGTTTATTACGCCTGACATATCTTCATTATGTATTATGGCTGTTTTCATTTTTATACCATCCATCAGTTATTAAAAGCCGCAATTAAATTATCCACAGGAAATTATTAATGTCAATTAAATAAGAGAGCTGTTGACAAAAAATCAAAACCGCTATATCTTTATCAGTTATGATGAAAAAAAATACGGATGAATCAGCTTTAAAGTTCTTTTTTGATAAAAAGGAGAAGGGCGTATTTTTGTATTCAGGCGCCGGGAGGCGCAGCAGCGGTAAAAACATGCTTTTTACGGGGGCAGTAAAGCATATAAGGTGTATTGATAAAAAACGGGTAAACGGGGTTCTTGATGAGATAGATTCATACCTGGCAAAAGGATATTATTTTGCGGGATATTTGTCTTATGAGGCGGGATACGGCACAGAAAAGAAATTCGCGCGGATAAAAACAGGCGGCGCGCCGCTTATCTGCGGAGGCATATACAGGGGATTTAAAGAGATTCCGCACGGAGTTGTCAGAAAGACAGCAGGGCCGGGAGAACGTTTTTTTTCCTATGGTTTCAGCCCATCAATGCCCCGAAAGCGCTACAAAAAGGCTTTTGAAAAGATAAAAAAACTTATAAAACAGGGCGAGGCATACCAGGTTAATTTTTGTTTTAAAATAAATTTCAGGTGGAAGGGTCTTTTAAAGGATATGTTTTTTTCCGCCGCTCAGAGACAGAAAACACCTTACTGCGCCTTTATAAATGACGGGGAAAGAGTGATTATGTCTTTTTCTCCGGAACTCTTTTTCAGAGCAGCCGGGCGGCGGATTTTTATGAAGCCCATGAAGGGAACCGTTATAAAAGAAAATACCGGCGGGGGCGGGGGAGAGTTTTTGAGGCAAAGCATTAAGAACCGCGCTGAAAATGTTATGATAGTTGACCTTATACGCAGCGATCTGGGAAGGATATGCGAAACAAATACGGTAAAAGTCAAAGAACTGTTTAAAGTTGAGGAGTATAAAACGGTTTTTCAGATGACTTCAACGGTTGCAGGCAGGCTGAAAAAGGAAAAGACATTCGGGGACATAATAAGGGCGGTATATCCCTGCGGTTCCGTGACAGGCGCTCCGAAAATAAGGGCTATGCAGATAATAAAAGAACTGGAAGAATCGCGGCGCGGCGTGTATACGGGCGCGGTTGGCTTTGCCTCAAAGTCCGAAGCTGTATTTAATATACCCATAAGGACTCCTGTCTTAAAAGGCGATAAAGGAGAGATGGGAGCGGGGAGCGGTATTGTATATGATTCTTCGGCAGACCGGGAATATGAAGAATGTCTGGGAAAAACTGTTTTTTTTGAAGGGGCATGCGAAGGTTTCGGGGTTATTGAATCTTTTTTATATGAAAATGGAAAACTGTTTCTCTCGGAGTTTCATTTTGACAGGCTTAAGCGCAGCCTGAAAGAATTCGGGATAAGAACAGGAATACAAAAGGTGCGCAAAGTATTAAAAAAACAGACTGCGCGTCTTGATTCCGGAAAGAACTATAAGGTGAGGGTTATTGTTGACAGAAACGGCGGAATATCCGCCGGCGCTGAAATGATCCGGCCCGTTAAAGGCGGTGAAATTGCGGTTTCAGAAGAAACGGTGGATCACACGGACGTCTTTCTCAGGCATAAAACCACTGTGCGGCGGCTTTATGATTCGGAATATGAAAAATACCGCAGGCAGGGGTTTGCGGATGTTATTTTTATGAATGAAAAAGAGGAGGTTACAGAGGCGCATTCCTCCAATATTGTAATAAGAAAGAGCGGCAGGTTCTATACTCCGCCTGTTTCCTGCGGGCTTTTGCCGGGTGTTTACAGAAGACACCTTGTTGAAACCGGAAAATGCAGGGTAAAAAAAGTGTTTCTGAAGGATTTATATGAAGCGGATGAGATTTTTCTGTGCAATTCAGTGAGGAGAATGGCCAAAGTATTCTTGCAAAAAAGATAAAATACGATATACTTTTTATGTGTGATATTGGTTTAAAGGCGGTTGCTATGCACGTTAGGAAAATTATGGTGAAAGACGTATCAGATTATATAAAAGAAAATTTTGGCGATGAAGCGCATAACAAATGGATAAACAGTCTTTCGCCGGAGGCTGCTGAATTATTTGCATCGGGGAAATTCAGGGAAACCTGGTATGATTCAAAGAAATATTATATTGAACCTGTTTTGAAAATGTGTGAATTATTTTTCGGCGGGGATATAGCCGGAGCAAGGAAATCCGGAAGATATTTCGCGAAAAAATGGATAAGATCCCCGGCAGGGCTGCTGGCAAGGCTGCTTCCCGAACAGTTTGCGATAAAAAGATTTCTTATGCCGCTGATGTCTTATTACTATAAAATTGTGGAGATACAGTCAATTGAAATAACAAAAGGCAAAGCCGCATTCTGTATTATCGGGATTGATGAAACCGCGGGGGTTGTAGCCGAACGTTTTGCGGGAGGCGCGCAGGTGTATTTAAGGGCAAAAGGATATAATAAAACAACGGTTGATATTGAATACCCGAACCAGCCGCACAAACTTTATACGGCATTTGAAATTTTCTGGTCAAAAGACGGGAACGGATAAAATGAAGCAGAAAAAGACTGCGGAGAAAAAAATCGCGGAGCGCCTGGAAAAAACCGAGATGAAAACCATTGTGATCATTTCGTACGCTGCTATAATAATTCTGGGAGCGGTTGATTATATTTCGGGGCATCGTGTATCATTTATGACTTTTTACGCCATTCCAATAGCCGCACTTGCGTGGTACGGAAAAAGAATATACGCGGTCAGCGGAAGTATTATTGCGGTCGGCCTGTGGCTCGCTGTTGATATGGCGTATATACCGCAGTACAGGAATTTTATCATACCTTACTGGAACGCCTTTACCGCGTTTTTCTTTTATCTTATCATAGCGTTTCTTCTTTCTTCTCTTGGAAGGGAAATGCAGAAACAGAAAAAAATGGCGGAAACCGATTATCTCACGAAAATTGACAACCGCAGAAGTTTTAATAAAAAAATAATTATGGAGCTTGAACGCGCGAAAAGACACAGATATCCCGTTACGATAATATATATGGATGTTGATAATTTCAAAAGAATAAATGATACTTACGGCCATGATACGGGTGATATTATACTTGTTAAGGCGGCCTCTGTTATGAGAAGAAATATAAGGATAAGCGATATTGCGGCGAGGCTGGGCGGGGATGAGTTTGCCATGTTTCTGCCGGAAATGGAAAAAAAAGGCGCTGAAAAACTGGTTGAAAAACTGAGAATAAAACTGAAAAAAGAATGCTGCGTATATGTGAAACGGGTGACATTCAGCTTCGGGGTTACGGTTTATAAAAGAGTAAAAGCCAATATGAACGCGAGACAGATGCTCAAAGAGGCGGACCGTCTCATGTATAAAATAAAGAAAAAAGGCAAAAACGCGGCTGTGTTTAAAGAGATCTGAACACAGTGACGTTAAAACAGGAGAAATAGTGAAAAAACAGCAGTAACTGCGCGGTTTGATCCTATTCCGGGCGGTTTTTGTTCAGGTTTTTTCTGATGAAATTTATTTTTCCGCCCGCCAGAAGTATCTGTATGTCGCGGTCCGACAGTTCATACGTAAGATATATTGTTTTTCCGCTGTATTTAACTTTTATGTCTTCGTGTTTTTTCAGTGATGAAACAATGTCTGTCAGTTCCGGTGTGCCGCCTTCTTTCAGCAGAGAATAATCAGTGTCTTTTCTGAAATTCAGGGGCAGTATTCCGAAGTTTATCAGATTGGCTTTATGTATGCGCGCAAATGATTTTGTGATTACGGCTTTTATGCCCAGGTACATGGGTGCAAGCGCCGCATGCTCTCTTGACGATCCCTGCCCGTAGTTTGCGCCGCCGACAATAATTCCGGTTCCTGCTTTTTTTGCTTTTTCGTAAAAAGCGGGGTCGATTTTTGAAAAAACGTATTTTGAAATTTCGGGTATGTTTGAACGCAGAGGAAGTATTTTTGCGCCGGCCGGCATAATATCGTCCGTGGTTATATTGTCTTTGAATTTTGAAATGATTTTCGCTTTTATTGAGGGTGCAAGCGGGAAGGAATCAGGAAGCGGTTTTATATTCGGCCCCATAATAATCTTTATATTTTTTCTTTTTGCCGCGGGCAGAGGTTTTATTAAAAGAGAATCATCAACAGGGAAACTTTTAAGATTTTCTGTTTTCGGATATGCGCCGAGTTTTGCGGGATCGGTGATTTTCCCGTATACAGCCGCGGCTGTGGCTGTTTCGGCTCCGGCAAGATATATTTCCGCGTCCTGTGTGCCCGAGCGTCCTTTGAAGTTCCTGTTAAAGGTTCTTACTGACACTGCTTTTGACGAAGGCGACTGTCCCATGCCTATGCAGGGCCCGCAGGCGGATTCCATTATCCGCGCGCCTGCCTTTAAAAAGTATGAAAGATGGCCGTTTTGCACCATGGCGTCAAGTATTGTCTTGGAGCCGGGGGCTACCACAAAAGATACGTCTTTGTGCACTTTTTTATTTTTGAGTATTTTGGCCGAAGTCATCAGGTCCCTGTAGGATGAATTCGTACAGCTTCCTATAATTACCTGGTTTACTTTCTTGTCCTTTACTTTTGACGCTTCAACTCCCAGATCAGGCATATGCGGCGCCGCAAGCATTGGTTTTATTTTTGACAGGTCTATGTCAATTATGGAATCATAATGCGCGTCCTTATCCGCGGCAAGCGGAATAAAATCTTTTGTTCTGTTGAATGCCTTTAAGAATTTTTCCGTATTTTGGTCTGAAGGAAAAACAGAGGTGGTGGCGCCCAGTTCGGCCCCCATATTGGTTATTGTGGCGCGTTCGGGAACGCTCAGGGAGCCGGTTCCGGGGCCGAAGTATTCAAAGACTTTTCCCACTCCGCCTTTTACACTGAGTTTTTTCAGAAGAAAAAGTATTATATCTTTTGCACAGGACCATTTCGGGAGCCTGTTTATCAGCCGGATGCCGATTACCCGGGGTGTTGAAAGATAAAAAGGCGAGCCCGCAAGCGCACAGGCAACATCCAGTCCGCCCGTGCCGATTGCTATCATGCCTATGCCGCCGCCTGTGGGTGTGTGGGAATCAGAGCCGATAAGCGTCATGCCGGGTTTTCCGAATCTTTCAAGATGCACCTGGTGGCAGATGCCGTTGCCGGGTTTTGAAAAGTAAATACCGTATTTCTCCGCGACAGACTGCAGGAAACGGTGGTCGTCCGCATTCATAAAACCGTTTTGAAGGGTATTGTGGTCTATATAGCTGGCTGAAAGTTTTGTCTTGATATTTTTTATTTTGAAATTCAGAAATTCCAGATATGCCATTGTTCCTGTGGCGTCCTGAGTGAGAGTCTGGTCTATGCGGATTCCTATTTCTTTTCCCTTTTTAAATTCTCCGGAAACCAGATGTTTTCTTAATATTTTTTCCGTAAGAGTCTGTTTCATTATAATTCTCCTTTGTGATTGATTAAGTGTATGCTATTATAATAAATAAAAGGGATAGTTTCAAGAAAATCCGCAGATGTTTTTTATTGTAAAAAAAAATAAAAAGTCTGTATTTTTTAAAAAAAAGTGTTATACTTATATTGTAATATATAAAGGGGTATGAATTTTAAATAGGTTTTGATAATATAACCGACAAAAAAACAGCCGGGTGCTTTTCCCTAACTAACCCTTCCTAAAACCCCTTTTTAAGCACCCGGCTTTAAACATTTTTAAGGGTAAATTCTTAATTTCATATAAAACTTTTTCATTGTATTATTGAGTGTTCGGGGAGGGCGGTTCGCTGCATTGTATAGACAATATCAGACATTTTAAACCAAGTGGAGTTTCAACGATAAAACAGACAAAAAAATAAATGAAACTTATTATCGCATGGCGGGATAAAAACTTGACATCAATATTCTTAAAAGCTATACTTTGTTTTAAGAAACGATTTAAACGAGTAAAAAGGAGTTGAAATGATAAAAAAGAATGTTTTACTGAGATTTTTTATAAGCATATTTATGGCAGGAGTGATTTTTCAGGCTTTATATGCCGGTCCTGTATCTGAAAACGGAAAGTTAAGTGTTAACGGGCTTCAGCTTGTAAATGACTGCGGCAATGCTGTTCAGCTGAAAGGAATATCTTCCCACGGACTGCAGTGGTTCGGAATGAACGGGTCGGATTCCAGCTGCCTGAATTCAAGCGCGATAAGCTATATGGCTGATACAATGGGAGCTGACCTTTTCAGGGCTGCTGTTTATGTGGAATCAAACGGATATCTTTCAGACCCGCAGCGATTCAGAGATGAAGTGGATCAGCTTGTGGATATCTGCGAGGGTCTGGGAATATATATAATAATTGACTGGCACATACTCAGCGACGGAAATCCGCTTACTAATTTAAGCGCTGCGCAGGGTTTCTGGGAGTATATGGCGCAGCAGCACGCGGGCAAGGACCATGTTCTTTATGAGATCTGCAATGAGCCGAACGGCGATGGAGGATCCTGGTCAAATATTACCGAGTACGCGAATGATATAATACCCCGCATAAGGCAGTATGACCCTGATACTGTTATACTTGTGGGAACCCCGAACTGGTCGCAGCTGGGATGGGATGTTGTAAACAGCCCGCTGCCGTATTCAAACATAATGTACTCGTTTCACTTTTACGCGGCTTCTCACACTACAGGTATGCTTACGGATTTTATTAATGAAATACCTATATTCTGCACAGAATGGGGAACCTGCGATGCAAGCGGCGGTGATCCGTATGATTTTAATAATGCGCAGGCATTTCTGGATATTATGGCGGGAAACAATTCCGCGGGAGTTACCATAAGCTGGGCAAACTGGTCCTGGGCAGACAAGGCAGAGGCCGCCTCAATTTTAAACAGCGGCGCCTGCGGCGCGCAGAGCTGGGGAAATCTGACCCAGTCGGGTGAATTTATAAGGGACGGGATACAGAACCCGTCCGATAACTGGACCCCCTGCGAGGCAGGGCCCACAAAAACGCCGACTCCCACTCCGGAGCCTGTTACAGATATAATGGTAAACTGCGCAGGGCCGCAGTACACAAGTGCGGAAGGCGTATGGCTGGCTGACAGCGCTTATACTGTAGGCGGCTGGGGGCATATGGGCGGGCAGACGTCAGACAGAGGGAGCGTCAGCATAGCCGGTACGGATGATGATACATTATACGCAACCGAAAGATACGCGGATCCTCTTGAATACAGATTTACAATGCCTGACGGCGAATATGACGTTACCCTTAAATTTGCCGAGACCTGGTGGGGCGTGGACGGAAACGGAGGCGGTACAGGATCAAGAGTTTTTGATGTTATAATAGAAGGCACAACAGTAAGGTCAGATCTTGATATATTTGATGAAGTCGGGGGATATGCGGCTTATGACGCGACATACAGAGTAACGCTTAATGACGGGATTATGAATATTGTGTTGAATGCGTCTGTGGATAATGCGATTATAAATGCCATTAAAATAGAGCCTGCATCAGCTGTTACAAATACCCCCACATATACAAACACGCACACGAATACCCGCACGTATACAAATACCCA
>CAYTNY010000051.1:0-16676 GCA_964439215.1 uncultured Spirochaetia bacterium | reverse complement strand
ATAGATCAGGGACAGCCCATAGATCAGGGACAGCCCATAGATCAGGGACAGCAGCCTGCGGTTCCCGGTCAGGCACAGTAAACGTTATAAAAAAAATACAGTATTCTGAACAGAACCGTTTTTTTAACGCGATAAGGGGTATTAATGCTTAAAAAATATTTTTATATGTTTTTTATGGGGTTATTTTTTTTGTCTGCGGGTTGTTCCCGGGATTCAGGATATTCTATTCCTGATGAATATGAAGACAAGCCATTTTACGGCGGGATGCTTATTGATTCTTCAATAGGCGAGCCGTCAATATTAAATCCTGTTCTTGCTTCTGACTCTTCTTCGTCCGATATAACAGAACTTATTTTTAACGGGCTTGTTAAATTTGACAAAAACCTTAAACTTACCGGCGACCTTGCTGAAAGCTGGGAAATAAAAGATGACGGAAAACTTATTGTTTTTCATCTGAAAAAAGGCGTGAAATGGCACGACGGCGCGGATTTCACCGCCGAAGACGTTAAATTCACGTATGAAAAATATATGGACCCGGGTGTAAAAACAGCTTACAGAAGCCTTTTTGAGCCTGTTTCCCGGGTAGTTGTAAAAGATGATTATACACTGGAGGTTTATTATGAAAAACCTTTTGCCCCGGCGCTGCAGTACTGGGGAGCATCTATAATACCCCGTCATATTCTCCATGATAAAGACTTTAATTCCGCGGAATTCAACAGAAATCCCGTCGGCACAGGACCCTATGTTTTTAAGAAATGGCTGACAGCGCGCCAGATAGAACTTGAAGCAAATGAAAATTATTTTGACGGAAAACCTTATATTTCCCGCTATATTTACAGAATAATCCCTGATCAGTCTGTTCAGTTTATGGAGCTTGCCTCAGGTTCTGTTGATATGATGTCTTTAAATTCTGACCTTTATTTTTCAAGAGCTGATACGCCGGAGTTTAAGAAAAAGTTCAACAAGTTTAAGATTCCGGCTTTTACGTATGTATATATAGGCTATAACAACGAGAATCCTCTTTTTGCGGACAAAAAAGTACGGCAGGCCCTGTCATATGCGGTCAACAGGAAAGAAATAATTAAAAATGTAAAACTCGGCCTTGCCCGGCCGATCTCAGGGCCTTTTATACCCGGCTCCGCGTTTTATAATGAAAATGTGCCTTATTACAGATATGATATTGAAAAAGCGGAAAAACTTTTAAATGAAGCGGGATGGAGAAAAAACAGCAGCGGGATGCTGGAAAAAGACGGAAAACCGTTTGAATTTACGCTTATGACAAATCAGGGGAATAAAGAACGTGAAACAATAGCCGCCATAACCCAGCAGCAGCTTTCAAAGCTGGGGATAAAAGTGGAGATACGTGTTCTGGCGTGGAGTATTTTTATAACTGAATTTATAAATAAAAGAAAATTTGACGCGGTTGTGATGGGATGGAGCCTGACAAGGGATCCTGATTGTTATGATATATGGCACTCATCAAAAACAAAAGAGGGTGAATTTAATTTTATTGCATACAGCAATCCCGAAGTTGACCGCCTGTGCATTGAAGGCAGAGAAGTTTATGACCCGGAAAAAAGGGCTGAAATCTACAGAAAGATACATTCTCTTATATCAGAGGATGCGCCTTATACTTTTTTATACAACCCGTTCGCGCTGCCCGCGGTTCATAAGAGAATACACGGAATAAAACCCGAACCCGCGGGCATAGGGTATAATTTCACAAAATGGTATATACCCGAAGATCTTATAAAGTATGCCGATTAAACCGGCGGTGAAAGTTTTTGTTGAATGTTTGAGAGTGCAGCGGTATAATAATTAAAAAGAGGGGAGGTTGAAAATGGCTATAGGAAAAATGTTTGTTGAAAAGAGAAAGCACCAGAGAGTGGATAAAGGCTTTGAAATATCTTATAAGCTTATTCCCAAAGAAATAACCGATGAAACCGTTAAAAAAGAAGGAATGACGAAGGATATCAGCATCGGCGGCGTAAGAGTGGAAGGGGAAATGCTGGGAACCCTCGGAGATGTTCTGCGGGTTGAGATAAATACCGGTGTTTCTTCGGACCCTACTGTTGTATTCGCGGAAATCAGGTGGGTTGACGACAGCTCCGGACGGTTCGGCCTTGAATTTCTGGCTCTGAGGGAGCATGACCAGGAAATACTGAAGAAAATTATAAACGTAGACGAATAAGACCAACAAAAAACGCGGCGGTATCGTCTAGTGGTTAGGACACGGGGTTCTCAATCCCGGTGCCGGGGTTCAATTCCCCGTACCGCTGCCACAATAAAACATACAGAACATTTAAACTCCGTAAGAAAAAACGCATGTACAGGAATGGAATGATGTTCTTGAATTTGATAAAAAAATATAGTTGACTTATTGAATGAAAGATTATATAGTAATAAAAATAACAAAAATTAAAGGAATCAAACCGGATTAACTCCTGAATTATTCCATAAAAACTCAAACAAGTTAATCTTGTAAAAACTCCGGAGGTTAATAATTGATGAATGTTAATGAATTGAAGACGAAAAAAGTTTCAGAACTTCAGCGCATTGCAAGAGAACTGAAAATCGAAGGTATAAGCAGTCTGAAAAAACAGGACCTTATAATGAAGATCATGGCATCTGAGTCGCAGAAAGACAGCCTTGTATTCGGCGAGGGAGTTCTTGAAATACTGCCTGACGGCTTCGGTTTTCTGCGTTCTCCCGACTATAATTACCTTCCGGGGCCGGATGATATATATGTTTCGCCGTCGCAGATAAGAAAATTTGATCTAAGAACCGGCGATATGATCTCCGGTCAGATAAGGCCGCCGAAAGACGGGGAAAAATATTTTGCTCTGCTGAAAGTATCAACAATAAACGGCGATGAGCCGAGCCAGATAAAAGATAAAATATTTTTTGATAATTTAACGCCGCTTTTTCCCGAAGAAAAATTGAAAATGGAAACAAAGGAAAAGGATAATCTTCCGGCAAGAATTCTGGATCTGCTTGTCCCTCAGGGAAAAGGGCAGCGGTGCCTTATAGTGGCCCCGCCGAGAACGGGTAAAACCGTGCTGCTGCAGCAGATAGCAAACAGCATAACAACAAATCAGCCGGAAGTTTTTCTTATAGTCCTGTTGATAGACGAAAGACCGGAAGAAGTAACGGATATGCAGAGAACAGTAAACGGCGAAGTTGTATCATCAACGTTTGACGAACCGCCGACAAGGCATATTCAGGTTGCCGAGATGGTCATAGAAAAGGCAAAAAGGCTTGTGGAGCACGGACGGGATGTTGTTATACTGCTTGACAGCATAACAAGGCTCGCGAGGGCCTATAATGCGGTGGCGCCTTCAAGCGGAAAGGTTTTAACCGGCGGTATTGATTCAAACGCGCTTCAGAAACCGAAAAGGTTCTTCGGTGCAGCGAGAAATATTGAGGAAGGCGGTTCGCTTACAATAATCTCCACCGCGCTTGTTGAGACGGGAAGCAAAATGGATGAGGTTATATTTGAGGAATTTAAAGGAACAGGCAACTCTGAGATCGTTCTTTCGCGCGAACTCGCCGATAAAAGGCTGTTCCCGGCGATAGACATAAGCAAGTCAGGAACAAGAAAAGAAGAGCTGCTTTTAGACAAGGAAGCCCTTGCCAAGTTATGGATCTTAAGAAAGGCCCTTTTGAGCAAAATGAAACCCGCTGATATAATGGAGTTTTTGAGCGACAAAATGGGGAAAACAAAGAATAATAAAGCGTTTCTTGACGCTATGAAAACAGATTAAACGGAGGAACGGAAAATGAAAAAAGCAATTCACCCTGAGTACAAAAATGCCGCGGTAACATGCGCCTGCGGCAATAAATTTGAAACAAGAAGCACAAAGAACGAAATAAGAGTGGAAGTCTGCTCTTCGTGCCATCCGTTCTTTACCGGCATCCAGAAATTTGTGGATACTGACGGAAGGGTTGAAAAATTCAAAAAAAGAGCGGGAAAAGCAAAAAAGAAAAAAGAAGAATCTAAAGAGGAATCTAAATAAGAGATCCGCGCATTGAGGCGCCCGCTGATGCGGGCTGTGTGCGGCAAAAGGATATTTATGGCTTCTTCTGAAAAGAAAAAGAAAACTTCCGTAAAATGCCCCGAAAAAAAAATGAGCATCGGCGGGCAGGCTGTTATTGAAGGCGTACTGATGAAATCAAGAAATTATTACGCTGTTGCGGCAATGCGCAAAAACGGCAAAATAGAGAAAATAAGCGGCAAAGCAAAGTCTTTGGCTGACAGGGCCGCATTTTTAAAATGGCCTTTTTTCCGGGGGTTTTTGAATCTTGTGGAGCAGATGATTCTGGGCTACAAAGCGCTGGACTGGTCAGCGAAAATATATGAAGAAGAATGGGAAAAAGAGGAAAAAGCAAAGAACAAAGGTAAGAAAAATAAAAAGAAGAAAACGGAAAAGAAACTGACAAAAAAACAAAAAGAAAGAAAAGAAAAAATGGAATCCGTGCTTACCTTTGTATTTTCAATGGCGGTTGCGGTCGCGGTTTTTATATATATACCCGTTCTCTTGACCAAATTTTCAGGCAGCTTATTTCCCGTTATAAACGAGAACAGAACCCTGTTTAATACGGAAATCGTTTTCTGGAAGCTTCTTTTGTTCTTTCTTTATGTCTGGGGCATTTCTTTTATGGAAGATGTCAGAAGACTCTTTATGTATCACGGCGCGGAACACAAGGCAATATATACGTTTGAAGACGGCAAAGAGCTTACCCTGAAGAACATGAGAAAATATACTACGCTGCATCCCAGATGCGGGACCGCGTTTATCTTTATTACGCTTCTTGTTAGTATTGTTGTATTTATTCTTCTGCTTCCGCCTGAATTTCCCGTATGGAAAAGGATACTTTTTGAAATACCGCTGCTTGTGCCCATTGCGGGAATTTCGTATGAGGTGCTGAAATTATCGGATAAATTCAAGGACAATATTTTTGTGAACGCTTTTATCGCGCCCGGCCTTGCTTTTCAGAAGATAACCACCAAAGAACCGGATGATAAAATGATGATTACCGCGGCCGGAGCCATCAAAGAAGTTTTAAGGCTTGAAAAAAAGAATGCCCCCAAAAGCGCCCCGCGCCGCCCGAAAAAAAGCCCGAAAAAAAAGGCTTCAAAAAAATGAAGGACAGGCTTGCGGCCCTGAAAGATGAATACACTTCCCTGAATGTAATGCTTGCCGACCCAGGCGTGGTAAACGACACAAAACGCTACAGGGAAATAACCAAGCGCCATTCTGAACTTGCCCCCATGATAGAACTTATTGAAGAATATGATTCGCTGAGCGGCGTTGTATCCGAATCCCGGGAAATAATTGAATCAAACGAGGACCGTGAAATAAAGCAAATGGCGCATGCTGACCTTGACAGGGCCCAGAAGCGGCTTTTGGAGATTGAAAAAAAAATCAAACTGATGCTGCTGCCGAAAGATCCGAATGATAAAAAAAATGCCATAGTGGAAATACGGGCGGGCACCGGCGGGGAAGAAGCCGCGCTGTTTGCCGCGAATCTTTTGAGTATGTATGCGAAATACACCGAACTGCAGGGGCTGAAATTTGAACTGCTGAGCACGAACGAAACGGCTCTGGGCGGGTATAAAGAAGTTATTTTTTCCGTGGAAGGCCCGGGGAGCTACGGCAAAATGAAGTTTGAAAGCGGCATTCACAGGGTGCAGAGGGTGCCGAATACCGAGGCTTCCGGAAGAATACATACATCCGCGGTTTCTGCCGCTGTCATGCCGGAGCGCGATGAAGTGGAAGTGGATATAAGCCCTGATGATATAAAGGTGGAAGTATGCAAGGCTTCGGGCGCCGGCGGCCAGCATGTTAATACAACAGAATCCGCAGTGCGTATTGTTCATCTGCCTACAGGGGTTGAGGTTCAGTGCCAGGATGAACGCTCCCAGCATAAGAATAAGGACAAAGCAATGAAGATCCTGCGTTCCAGAGTAAAAGATAAAATGGACAGTGAGGAAAAAACAAGGGCCGACAGCGAAAGAAAGGCCCAGGTGGGCACCGGCGACAGAAGCGAAAAGATCAGAACCTATAATTTCCCGCAGAACAGGGTAACGGACCACAGGATAGGCCTGACCTCATATAATCTTGAAAGCGTCATGGAAGGCCGCCTTGATGAATTTATAGAAAAGCTCACATCTGATTTCAATCAAAAATTAATGGCAAATGAATAAGAACACGGTATTTTTATCGGCTTTAAGAAGCGCCGCGAAAATAATCAGGGGATCGGGGATGCCGGAAGCAGCAGCATACAGCGAAGCTAAATCCCTGCTGTCTTATGCCGCCGGGATTGAATATAACAGGCTGCCGCTTAAACTCAATGATAATCTGAATAGACGCAGTTTCAACAGGGTCATGATGCTTGCGGAAAAAAGAGCGGAAGGTTATCCTCTGCAGTATATTACGGGGGTTCAGGATTTCTACGGACGGGATTTTACTGTGAAAAAAGGGGTCTTTATACCCAGGTTTGATACTCAGGCGCTGATAGATGAAATTAAAGCGCATATGAAAGAGCTTCCTGACGGATGCACCGCGGCAGAGTGCGGCTGCGGAACAGGAATAATTTCAATTACCATGCTTTTGGAATCGGATAAAATAAAAAAAATGCTCGCTTATGATATTTCAAAAAGAGCCGCCGCAAATACCCGCATTAATGCCCGGACGCACGGGTGTATGGACAGACTGCGGGTATATGAAGGGGATTTTTTCAAAATGATACAGGACAGAAAAGAGAAAATTCCGCTTATTGTTTCAAATCCGCCTTATATAGATAAAAGAGATATGGACAGTCTGCCGAAAGACGTATTAAAGGAGCCGAAAAAGGCTCTTTACGGCAGTTTTAAAGGGCTTTCTTATTATAAGAGACTTGCCGGCCTTGCACGGAGCATACTGCCCGAAAACGGGCTTTTAGCGCTTGAAACAGGGGACGGGATGGAGCGTTCTGTTGTTGATATATGTGAAAAGCAGGGGCTTGAATTTCTGAGTAAAGGCAAAGATGCCGGAGGAAATATAAGAGCAATTGTTCTGAGAAAGCAGAAAAATGCTCCGGTCCCAAAGCCCTGAGTTATATTCAATTCCTGAAGAAATAATCCCAACCGCCAAAACACGGATGACGTGAAAAAAAGTCATTAATCCGCGGAATTTCACCATTGTTAATACGCTGTTTTTTAAATAAACTTGGGTAAGTTTAAAAAAAACGGAGGTATGTCATGGTAAAAGCAGCTGTAAACGGAATGGGCAGGATCGGCAGAGCAGTATTTAAGATACTGCTGGAGCAGGAAGGTGTTGAAATAACAGCGGTTAATGACCCGATATCCGCTGAAAATCTTGCGTATCTTCTCAGGTATGATTCGGTGTACGGCAGATACGAAAAGGAAGTATCCGCGGACAATGATTATATTACTGTATCGGGCAGGCCTGTCAAATTTCTGAGCGAAAAAGATCCGGAAAAACTGCCGTGGAAAGAACTTGGCGCGGACGTGGTATTTGAATGTTCGGGTTTTTTCACGACTCAGGAAGGGATGGGAAAACATCTGAAAGCCGGAGCATCCAAGGTTCTGCTTTCGGCTCCGTCAAAAAGCAAAGAAACACCGACAGTGGTTCACGGTGTAAACAGCGTGGATAAGAATGTTAAAGCCTATTCTACCGCCAGCTGTACGACCAACTGCGCGGCTCCTGTTATGGAAATAATGGGCCGCCGTATAGGAGTTGAAAAGGCGCTCATGACCACGGTCCATGCCTATACGTCTTCACAGAGCGCTGTTGATTCCCCGTCAAAAAAACTCAGAAGGGGCCGGGCAGCAGCAGTGAATTTTGTACCCACGTCAACCGGCGCCGCAAAAGCCGCCGCGCAGACTCTGCCGCAGTTTAAAGGTTTGTTTGACGGTGTTGCCGTCAGAGGGCCGGTGCCGTGCGGTTCTATAACCGACATTGTCATGGCTGTATCCAGGGATACAACTGCCGAAGAGATTAATTCCATATTCAAGGAAGAATCAGAAACAGATCGTTATAAAGGTATCGTGGGTATCGCGGATGACGATATCGTATCTTCGGATATACTGCGTGACCCGCGTGCATCCATAATTGATCCATCAATGACAAAAGTAACGGGCGGCAGCCTTGTAAAGGTAATGAGCTGGTATGACAATGAGTGGGGGTATGCCGCCCAGATGGTTAAGGAAGGACTGAAATAGCAGGCGGCCTTTCTTTGAAAAAGAGAGTTATATACAAAAAAAACCGGAGGTATGCAAATGGCACAGCAGCGTATTTTCAGCGGACAAACAGTACTTGTAACAGGCGGATCATCGGGTATAGGCAGAGCAGCGTCATTATTGTTCGCAAATGAAGGCGCAAAAGTAATTATTGCTGATCTCGAAAAAAAAGAAAGCGCAGATACTCTGCAGAAAATAAAAGATTCCGGCGGGAATGCGGAATTTTATGCGGTTGATGTTTCGCGGGCAAAAGATGTCAAAAATTTCTTTGAAGAGATCAGAAACAAACACGGCGGCGTGAACTGCGCCTTTAACAACGCGGGAATAGAAGGCGTTCAAAAAAATCTTGAGGAAGGGGACGAAAACAACTGGGATAAAGTGATAAATGTAAATCTCAAAGGGGTCTGGCTGTGTATGAAATACGAAATAGAGCAGATGAAAGAGCAGAAAAGCGGGCGTATTGTCAATATGTCGTCAGTTGCCGGGCTGGTCGGATTTGCCGGTAATTCAGTGTATACAGCGGCAAAACACGGTGTAATAGGCCTTACAAAAAGCGCGGCTTTGGAATGTGCCAAAAGCGGTATAAGAATAAACGCGGTCTGCCCCGCGGTTATTGATACAAAAATGATAGAAAGGATAACCGAAAAAGATGAGGATGCAAAAAGATCATTTGCTGAAATGCAGCCTCTTGGACGCATGGGAAAGCCGGAGGAAGTCGCTGCCTGCGCCGCATGGCTGTGTTCCGACCTTTCGGGATTTGTAACAGGCGCCGCAATACCGGTTGACGGCGGATATACGAGCCGCTGAATAAAAAATATCCGCACAGGCGCGGATAAATCTTATTATAGGAGGTTCTATAATGTGTGCAGTGGAAAAGGTCGGAAAGGAACATTTAGACAGGCTTATTGAAGAGCATGAACCGCCCTGTGTTTCCATATATATGACAGCGGAAAAGGTCAATGACCAGGCGCGGGTGAACATCACCGGATTCAGAAATCTTGTTAAACAGGCAGAGGAAAAACTCAGGGGAACCGGGTTATCTGACGGGGAAATACAGACGCTTTTTACACCGGCATATAAACTTCTTGATGACAGGCTTTTCTGGACGCAGCAGGACAGGGGTCTTGCGGTATTTATCTCAAAAGATTACTTTACCCGGCTTAGAACACCCGCGGCCTTTGAAAATAAGGCCCATACAGGAAAGCGCTTTTTTGTTCAGCCGCTTATTCCTGTTGTTACAGATAACATGGAGTTCTATATGCTTTCACTTACAAAAAAGAAGATTTCGCTTTATAAGTGCAGCCGTTTTGAAATGAATGAAATGCCGCTGGAAGGGGTTCCGGCTTCTTTAAATGATTTTTTAAAATACGATGTAAATGAAAAACAGCAGCAGGCCCATTCACACCGGAAATATGCGCAGAAAGGAAAAGATTCCGCTGTATTTCACGGCCAGGGCGGGGGAAAGGAAACAGAAAAGACAAATATTGAAGAATATTTCAAACTTATTGACAATGCGGTTAATAAAAAAATAGGCGATTCCCGGCATCCTCTTGTTATTGCGGGAAATGCGCATTTGACCGGCGCGTACAGGAAAGTAAACAGTTACAATGCACTGGAGCAGGATGACATAAAGAAAAATCCTGATGATATGGAAGAATCTGAGTTTCTGGATAATGCCTGGCAGATAGTTTCCGGGAAAATACAAAAGAACAAAGATGAAAGTCTGGATATTTTCAAACAACTGGCCGGGACCGGATGGACAGCGGAAACCCCGGAAGATATACTGGAAAAAGCACAAGAAGGCAGAATAGAAATACTTTTTATTCCGGCGGAAAGTATTGACGGCAGGGATGTTGTTTACAAACTTGAGAATGAAAAGCTTGATGCGGCAGCGCTTAAAACTCTTGGCGCGAGAGGAAAAGTTTATATGGTTGAACCGGGACAGCTTGCCCCTCAAAACCAGGCCGCCGCGATATTAAGATATTAACAATACAGGAAAATACAGGAATTTATGAATGATAGCGTCATGAGCCTGTGGTTTTTGCAGGGACAAGGGTTCGTGTTTGTCCGGTTTTTAAAAACAAAAGGCCCGAACACGACAGGGCGTGTTCCCTGCACAAGCATAAGGCAAGAACATTCATACATGAAATTGTTCGCGGGTTTGAAAGTCAAAAGGCCCGAACACGACAGGGCGTGTTCCCTGCGAAAACATAAGGCAAAATCATTAAAAAGCACATGGAGGCAAATGTAATAATTTCCCGGCAAAAGGCTTCTGTGATACATTAAAAAACCACATTTTAACTCTTTTTTATGATAAAATATCAAAAAACTTAATCTTGTTTATATGGTGAGCTATGATATCTAAATTTATACATTTGCACCTGCATACAAAATACAGTATGCTTGACGGTATGTGCAGGCTTGAAGATCTGGCGGAGTCTGTAAAAAAAGCACGGATGTTTGCGGCTGCCATAACGGATCACGGAAATATGTACGGCGCCGTGGAATTTTATAATACTATGCGGCGCGCCGGCATAAAACCGATTATAGGGCTGGAAGCTTATATTGTTGACGATGTGGATAAAAACACAAGAAAAAAATCACATATTGTTCTTCTCGCAAAAGATGAACAAGGCTATAAAAACCTTGTGGATCTTTCGTCTTTTGGTTTTGTTAAAGGGTTTTATTATAAGCCTACGATTGATAAAAAGATCCTCAAAGAAAAGTCCGGAGGGCTTATTGCTCTGTCTTCCTGTATTCAGGGAGAAATTTCATCAAAAATCATAGAAAACGACTATGAAGGCGCCAAAGAAGCCGCGGAATTTTATTCGCGTATTTTCGGGGACGGTAATTTTTATCTTGAACTGCAGAATCACGGCCTTGCCGACGAAGAAACCGCGAACAGAGGGCTTCGCCGGATTTCAAAAGAATTATCACTGCCGATGACCGCCACAAACGATACTCATTACATAAATAAAGATGACGCGGGCGCGCACGAGGTTCTGCTGTGCGTTCAGACGGGGAAAACCCTTAAAAATACGGAAAGAATGTCATTTGAATCGGATCAGTTTTACTTTAAAAATTATGAAGAAATGAAAAAAACGCTTCCGGAAGATATCGCGGCCATAGAAAGCACCTTTGATATTGCGGAAAAGTGCAATCTGGAGCTTCCCAAGCCTCCGGCAAAAAGACCTTATTACATGCCGTCTTATGAAATAAAAGACAGCGCTGATACTTATGAGGAATATTTCGAAAAACTCGCGCGCAGTGAATTCGAAAAAAAATACACGAATATACCGGATGAACTGCAAAAGCGCTTTGAGCACGAGATTAAAATCATAAAAGAACAGGGGTATGCCGGATATTTTCTGATAGTAAGGGATATAGTGAACTTTGCGAGAGAAAACGATATTCCTGTGGGGCCGGGCCGCGGCAGCGCCGCGGGTTCGCTTATTGCCTATATTCTGAAAATCACAAGTATTGATCCGATAAAATACAATCTGCTTTTTGAGCGTTTTTTAAATCCTGAAAGGATCTCCCCGCCGGATATTGATATAGATTTTTCCGACGAGGACAGGGGCAGGGTTATAGAATTTATCGTGGAAAAATTCGGAAAAGACAAGGTTGCCCAGATAATAACGTTTCAGACGCTCAAGCCCAGACAGGCCATACGCGACACAGGGAGGGTTCTTGATGTTCCGCTGCCTGAAGTGGATGCCCTGGCAAAACACGTTCCCGAAGGGCCGGGAATGGATTTTGAGGCGATACTGAAAGAGGACGATTTTGTCGCGTATGTAAATTCGGATAAAACAGGGAAAAGAGAGGAAATAATAAATTATGCGCTTAAAATAGAAGGGCTTCTGCGCCAGGATTCCACTCATGCCGCGGGAGTGGTTATAGCGCCGGAAAAACTTACAAATTATGTTCCCATTGCGGTTCCCAAGGACAAGGATAAATCAGAGCTTAATTATATGACCCAGTATCCCATGGAGTCGCTGGAAAAAATAGGGCTGCTGAAATTTGACATACTGGGGCTGAGAAATCTCAGTATAATAAAAAGAACAATTGAAATGGTGAAAAACACCACAGGCAGGGATGTTGTTCTTGAAAACACGGATTTTGATAATCCCGAGGTTTATAAACTGCTTGCCGAGGGCAATACAAACGGAGTCTTTCAGCTTGAAAGCACGGGTATGCAGGATATTCTCAAAAAGATTGAACCGTCATGCTTTGAGGATATAATCGCGGTTATCTCTCTTTTCAGGCCCGGCCCGATGCGCATGATAGACGATTATATAAAAAGAAAAAAAGGAATAGATAAAACAAAATATGACATGCCTGTTCTGGAAAAAGTTCTTAAAGACACTTACGGCATTGCGGTTTATCAGGAACAGGTCATGCAGATAGCGGTTGAAGTCGCGGGTTTTTCTCTGGCCAAAGCCGATCTGCTCAGGCGTATCATGGGAAAGAAAAAAGTTTCCGAGATGGAAGCCATGCGCAGGGAATTTATGGACGGGGCGCTGTCGCGGGGCGTAAAGGCGCCGGATGCGGAAAAACTTTTTGAAAAACTTGAACAGTTTTCCCAGTACGGGTTCAACAAATCGCATGCGGCCGCTTATGCGGTTCTTGCGTACCAGACCGCTTATCTGAAAGCTATTTATACCGCGGAATATATGGCGTCTTTGATGACAAGCGTTATGGACAGAACGGAGAAAATCGCTCTTTACGCGGACGACTGCATAAACAACAACGGAATCAAAGTGCTGCCCCCTGATGTGAACAAAAGTTTTCCCGCCTTTTCGGTTGAACGCAGCATGATACGCTACGGGCTTGCCGCAATAAAAAATGTCGGTGTTTCCGCGGCGGAGGAAATTGTAAAAGCAAGAAAAGAACAGGGGGCGTTTCAGGATATTTTTGATTTTTGCGAGAAAGTCAGCCTGAGGATCGTTACGGGCAGGACCATTGAAAGTCTCATAAAAGCAGGCGGGTTTGACGGTGTTCTTGCGAACCGCGCCGGAACTTTTGAGGCGCTGCCGGCAGCGCTTAAAAAAGCGGAGTCATTTCAAAAGGACAAGGAAGTGGGGCAGTTCAGCCTTTTTGAAAAAGATGAAGGCGCCCGCGAACTTCCTGAAACCGCGGAATGGAGCGAAAGCGAGATGCTCGGGTATGAGAAAGAGGTCCTTGGTTATTATATTTCTTCCCATCCGCTCGCCAGATATGAGAAGCTTCTGCAGAGTGTCGCCAGGGAAATATCAGATATCCTTAAAAGCAGCAGCCGTGAAACAGGCGAAATAATCATAGGCGGCGTTATACAGAACCTGAAAAAGGAAATAACAAAAACGGGCATTAAATTTAAATTTGATCTTGAGGACCTTACGGGAAAAATAAGGGTTATCGCGAACGAGAAAGTGGCCGCGGAAAAACACAGCATGTTTTCGGAAAATCTGATGCTTATGGTAAGAGGCCGGCTGTCTTATTACGAGGATTTTCCCTATATAAGCCTTGATAGTGTAATAACCCTTGACGAAGCGTATACAGTGCTCGGAAAATACCTGCATATAACATTCAGAGAAATAGGATTTGAAGAAAGTGTGCTGCATCAGCTTGATAATATCTTCAGGGAGCATCCCGGAGACAGGGATGTTGTTTTTCATATACTGACCAGAGAAAACACCGAAATAACAGCGGAAATAGGCACAGACAGAAAGATTGCGGTAAGCGAAGAGCTTCTGCGGAAAGTTGAAACCATAACGGGCCGCGGGAATATGCATCTGAGCTGGAAAAAATAAAAAAACTCTTGTAATTTTTTATGTCTGCGGAAAAATGCGCTGCCGGATTTTTCTGTTGAATTTTCAGCTGTATTGCTTTAAGTTGTATTTTCTGTCAGCCCGGCTGTTTGCGGGCCTTAAAAAAAATATTTATATGTTTTTTGAATACATATGATTTATATGGAATATTTCAGCGGCAAAAAAGGCGGTATAAAGTGAGTATAAAAGAAGAAGTTTCCAACAGAAGAACATTTGCCATAATCAGCCATCCTGACGCGGGCAAAACCACGCTTACGGAAAAATTTCTGTTTTTTGCGGGCGCCATACATATGGCAGGCGCGGTTAAATCAAATAAAATAAAGAAAACAACGGTTTCAGATTTCATGGAAATTGAGCGGCAGAGAGGAATCTCCGTGGCTTCCGCAGTGATGAGTTTTAAATACGCCGGCCTGAAAATAAATCTTCTTGATACGCCGGGGCACAAGGATTTTGCCGAGGACACCTACCGGACACTGACCGCGGTTGACAGTGTTATTCTTGTTGTTGACAGCGTAAAAGGGGTTGAGGAGCAGACGCAGAAGCTTATGGATGTATGCAGAATGAGGAGCACTCCGGTCATTATATTTATAAACAAACTTGACAGGGAGGGCAGGCCTCCGATAGAGCTTCTTGATGAGCTTGAAGACAAACTGAACATAAAAACATGCCCGTTAAGCTGGCCCATAGGCTCCGGCTCCGCGCTGAAAGGCGTTTATTCCATTCATGCCGGGAATCTCAACCTGTTTAAACCGCACAGCGGCAGAGGAGGCGATGATATACACCGTATTCCGGACCTGGATTCTCCTGAAACCGAAAAACTGCTGGGGGAATATGAACTGAGCAGGCTTAAGGATGACCTTTTGCTTGTTGACGGTGTTTATGATGATTTTGACAGAGATGAATACTTAAAAGCAGAAACCGCCCCTGTTTTTTTCGGAAGCGCGCTTAATAATTTCGGGGTGAAAGAACTTCTGGATACTTTTGTGGAAATCGCTCCGCCGCCGGGGGCCATGGAGTCGGATAAACGCATAGTTCATCCCGAAGAAGAAGAATTCAGCGGTTTTGTTTTTAAAATACACGCAAATACGGATCCGCGCCACCGCGACAGAATCGCTTTTCTGCGGGTCTGTTCCGGCAGGTTTGAGCGCAATAAGTTTTATAAAAACACAAGAAGCGGAGAGGATCTGCGGTTCCCGGCCCCTGCCGCCTTTCTCGGCGCCCAGAAAGATATTATTGAAGAAGCTTTCCCGGGTGATGTTATAGGCCTCTATGACAGAAAGAACTTCAAGATAGGAGATACCTTAACCGGCGGCTCCGGCATCAGTTTTAAAGGGATACCGAATTTTTCGCCTGAGTTCTTCAAAGAACTTGCTTATACGTCAATGAAAATCAAGCAGCTTAATAAAGGGATACAGCAGCTGATGGATGAAGGGGTGGCGCAGCTTTTTATTATGAAAGACACAAACAGAAAGATCGTGGGAACAGTGGGGCAGCTTCAGTTTGAGGTTATAAAATACAGGCTTGAACATGAATACGGCGCGGAGTGCCGGTTTGAACCGGTAAATGCCTACAAGGCGTGCTGGATAACCTCCGATAACAGGGAAAAACTTGAAGAGTTCTGCAGATATAAAGCGGATAAAATAGCTCTGGACAGATACGGAAATACCGTGTTTTTTCTCGAGTCAGAATGGATGCTGGACCATCATATGAAGGAAAACCCGGAAATATCATTTTATTTCACCTCTGAATTTGAAAAATCAAAAGAGAACAGCAGAGGATGAAAAGAGAGGAAATTATAAGCGCCGCGGCAAAAGCGCTTGCGGGGGCCGCGCGCGGGCATACGGTGCGGGCCGCGGTTGACGGCATTGCCTGCGCGGGCAAAACCATTTTCGCGGATGAACTTTCTGAATATCTCGAGAAAAAGGGAAGAAAGGTAATACGCGCATCCATTGATGGTTTTCACAACCCTGCCGCAATAAGGCATAAAACAGGAAAAGAATGCCCGGAAGGATATTACCGCAACTCATTTAATCACGATGCTCTTATAAAAGAACTGCTTGAACCCCTGGGCCCGGGCGGATCCGGAAAATACAGGACAGAAATCTTTGACTGCAAAACCGGAGAAAATATTAATAGTTCCTTTCAGAGCGCGGGGGCGGATGAAATCCTGATCTTTGACGGTATTTTTCTTCTCCGGCGGGAGCTGGCAGGGCAGTGGGATTATACAATACGGCTTGAAGCTGACTGCGGTGTTGTTGTTGAACGGGCGGCAATAAGGGATAAAGAAAAGTTCGGCGGCGGAAAAAATGCGCGTGAAAAATTTCTGAAAAGATTTATACCGGGGCAGAAACTGTATGAAAAAGAAATAAAGCCGGCGGAGTCCGCTGATATGACAATTGACAACACCTTTCCTTTGGAGCCTGTTATTGTCAGGCAGAGAAACAAACCGTTTTAACCCCTGAATAAAATGCAAACCCCGGGGAAGCGGCAGGAACCCGGAGCATTTTTTTTGCTGAAATGTAAAATGAATCGCAACACCTGAAATATCCGGAAATACATCGAAATACAACTCTCTCTAATTCTTTTTATGTTACAGGCAGTCTTTTGTTTTTTTCACCCCCTTT
>CAYTNY010000050.1:0-17083 GCA_964439215.1 uncultured Spirochaetia bacterium | reverse complement strand
GGCAGGGGGATTTTATAGAGAGGGTTAAGCAGCGGCTGAACACTGTATGATATAAGCCGGCGATTAAACAGGAGGTGCGGGTAAGGGACCGTTTGAGGGGAGAGGGCGGCCCCCGCGGAAAACATAAATAACTGTATGAATTAAGTGTTCCGGTATGCGCAAAAAAAAAGACTTTGATTCTATGAGGTGCTGCAATAAAACCTGCAATCCGGAGATTATTAAAATGACGTTTAAAGCATTGACAGGGATTTGTTTTTTGATATAATATTTTAAAAGGGACACTGCAGAGGATATAATTTGACTAAAACCTGAAAAACTATATACTGGGAGGTGTGTAATGGGAAAGATTATTAAAATTTCTTTGTTTTTATTGATTGCGGGATTTTTTATATTCAGCGGATGCGGGGACAAAGATACAGGAACAGGTCCGACTGCTCCTTCTGACACAAATACACCGGAAGAAACGGTTACTGAAGAATTTACGGCAACCAGCACATACACAGTGGTTCCTACCTCAACTCCGGCTCTTTCTTATAATATAGAAGGGACACTAACGCTTCCGGAATCCGCAGGCGGCAGGCAGTTTAAAGTTATTGTGGATACTGACCTTGATCCGGAAAATGGATATACCGGATCCATAAATGAAATATGCGGCAGTTCTACGCAGATAAATTATCAGATGAATGTGCCTGACGGGGTTTATTATGTTTATGCGTTTGTTGATGTCAATGATTCAGGACTTGAAAACTGGGACGGCAATGATTATGCGGGATATTACGGATCGTCATATCCGGATGAGCCGTCAACCGAAAATGTAACTACACCCATGACAGGCGTTGATATTACACTTGTTGAAGTTCCTCCTACGGTAACCATACATATAACCCTGCCGGATCAGGCTCCGGGAATGATGTATATGGCCGGGCTTTTTCTTGGTATAGGCCCGGGCAATGATCCTGCTGCGGGTGTTGACGGCGCGCTTGGTTTTTCAACGGATTTTTATATAAAGCTTACGAATGTGGCGAAAGGCGATTATTATTGTCTGGGTATGGTTGATACCAACGGAAATATGGAACAGATTGAAAATATTGATGAAGGTGATTTTTTCGGGATTTACGGCGGGGATCAGAATAATTTTCCCGCGTCTCCGAATGTTACGGTTGACGGAGATTTATATATTGAACTTCCGCTTCAGGAAACTGTTCCCAATGTTTTTGGGGATTTGATGCTGCCGGATCCTGCATACGGATCTCTTTATCAGATATTGGTGAGCGAAGATCCAATCGGGGAAAGCACTGCTTTTCAGGCAATGAAGCTGGCGCCCGTAACATCAACGACTGTTACACAGCCGTATGCTGTTTATGTGCCCATGCCGGGTAATTACTATATTACGGCGCTGGTGGATATAAACGGAAGCGGACTTACGGAAGGGCCCCTGCCCGGTGATTATGCGGGCATATATGGTGTTCCGACACCAATAGCAAACTGGGAAGATCCATGGCCCGCCTCACCTAACGCGTCCTGTCCGGGAAACGGGTTTGATATATATCTGGATACGATGCCGGGAGAACCGACAAGCACGGCAACCGTGACCCTTACCGCAACAAATACGCCGGAAGGGCCCACTCATACTTATACAGCAACACCAACGGCAACAGCAACACCTGATTACGGGACTGTATCAGGAAATCTTTTGCTGCCGGATGATCAGTGGAATAAACCATACAGTATTATTGTTGATACGGATCTTAACCCCTTAAATGGTAATGTCAATGAACAGGAAGGAACCTGCGGACTGGGAACGTCAGTGCCTTATTCGGTCACGGCGCCTGCGGGGGCTTACTATGTTTATGCGGTTGTATTTAACAGTACATCGCTTACCGGCAATATAACCGCGGGGGATTATCTTGGCGTGTATGGCGCGCAGTGGCCGGATTTTCCCGTAAGCACAAATGTTATTGTGGAAAACAACACGGTTTTTTCAGCGGATATAGATATGGAGACAGCGTATAATAATGTATCGGGCACCATAGTAATTCCCGATCCCGCGCCGGGTGCGGATTATGCCGTGCTGGTTGATGATGATACAGACGGCGGCAACGGCAGTGTTGGAGCTGTTGTTTCTGCTGTTCCGGACAGCAGTCTGGAAATCCCGTATGAACTGGTATGTCCTTTCCCCGGTTCTTTTTATCTTTATGCACTTGTTGACGCAACAGGCGACGGACTGTTTAACGGCCCCGGAGACGGCGATTATATGGGTTTTTACGGTTCGCCTTCAATGACAACTATTGACCCCGCGGTTATGAACGGTCCCTATGAAATAATTACTGATGTTATGGGAGCAACTGCCACGCCGACTCCGGAATTCACTCCTGTTCCCACATCAACTCCGGATCCTGATCCGATATTAAGCGGCGAAATAACGCTTGAAATTGACGCGGAAGGGAATTATTTCTGGGTAGGCGTACATGCGGGTGATTTTCAATTTGATTATCAATATACGGGTATCTGCGAGGCGGGATTAACGCAGACCTACGGGCTGGATGTGCCTGACGGCGACTGGAACATTGTATGTGTTGTTTATATGGACGGAGAAACAACAGAAGGATCGCCAAAAAACGGGGATCAGATTGGGCTTCACGGCGCGCTTTATCCTGCATGGCCGTCCGGAACCACTGTTACTATCAGCGGGGGGACGCCGGTGACAGCGGATATAACAGTTGTTCAGGTGTTTGATAATGTATCAGGAACAATAACAATGCCTGAGGCTCAGCCCGGAAATGAATATGCTGTGTTTCTTGACAGCGATGCGTTTGAGGCTGACGGCGGAGAAATGGCTTATACCACAGGCATATGCGGACTGAATAATAAAATAGAGTATTCGTTCTTAGCCGCGGCGCCCGGCGACTACTATGTATATGCGGTGGTTGACAATACGGGAGACGGCATTGGAAATGATTTGTATCCTCCGGACGGAACCGCGGTTGATTCCGGGGATTATCTTGGTTTTTACGGCGGCTCAGAAATAAATCCGCCTGCATCGCCTCTGACCATAGATAATGCGCAGACATATGTATTGGATTTTGATGTGGCGGAACATCCCTGATAATAGTTGAGTCTGATTTAAAAGCCCCGCGGCATAGAGCCGCGGGGCTTTTTTTTTATATGTAATGTCCGGCATTTTATGCCGCAGCAATAACAGGCGGCGCAGCGTCTGATTTTAAACGCATAATGTGAAAACAGACACAGCGCCCCGGAGCGCCCGTTTATTGACATAGCAAATCAAAGTGGTATAATGGATTTATTCGGCATGAATTTATACGGAGGATTTAATGTATATAAAAATATGTATGGTTTTTCTGGCTGTTTTTATTCCGTTTTTGTGTACTGCGGATGATGTTTTCATAATAGGGGCCGCGGGAAATACTTCCAATAGTATTGCAAAAAGCTGTCTTAATATGGCGGAACTTATAGCTTCCGAATATTCGGATACCATAAACGGCAGATATGTGGAAACAGCTGTTTTTGATGATACTTCTGCGGATTTTAAAAAAGATATGAAAAACACAAAAAATCTCATTGCTGTTATAGGGTGTTTTGATGAGAGGCATTCGGAAGCGGTGGAGGCAATGGAAAAAACATCTTTTATATCCGTTTGTTCGCAGTATGAGGCGTTTAATGAATACGATAATGCTTACAGGATATGCGCCTCGGAATCCCAGCTGGCCGCCGCTCTTGCAAGAACTGACATTGCTGTTTTTGGACGGCGTAATTTCGGCGTTATTTATGTAGAGGGAAATGAAGATTATAAAAGCATGGCGGATGCTTATACAGAAACAGTAAGAGAAAACGGCGCGGTTATCAGCCAGTTTCGCGGAGTCAGCCCCGAAAGAACGGATTTTAAGAATATCCTTATATATTTAAGGGATAAAAGAGTAAGAGTGATTTATTTTGCGGGAGGGTCCAGGCAGGCGGGGATGATTGCGCGTCAGGCAAACGAGCTTAATGTCGGGGCTGTTTTTACGGGGACATCGGATATTTTTACGAGAAAATTTATTAAGAGCGCCAAATCAGGCGGCGAAGGCGCGGAATTCACGACAAAGCTTTCGCCTGAATCAGTATGGCAGATGAAAAGTTTTGCGCCTGTTATGAGGAAATACAGCAAAAGATATACAGAGGTAAATAAATATCTTCCCTATATCTATGAAGCCGCGCTGACAGCCGGAGAAATCTGCGAATACATTTCAGACGGGGGCGGAGACGTGAAAGAATATCTTAAAAATATGAAACAAAAAGGCATTACCGGTGATATAATATTTAATGACCGGGGAGAGCGTCTGGATCCCGCGTTTTATCTTTATATCATACGCAGATCAACGTTCTGGCATTATCCCATAAAGGGCGAAACACTTGAGAAATATAAAAAAGCAAAATAAACCGGAGAAAAGAATATGGCAAAAAGACTTGGAGATCTGCTGACCGAAGAGAGCCTTATTACCGATGAACAGCTGAAGCAGGCCATAGAAGAACAGGCGAAAACAGGGGAGCCTTTGGGAAGAATTCTTGTCAGAATGCATTTCATAACAGAGGAAGCGCTTTATTATTTTCTCGCGATACAATTCGGAATTGAATATGTTGACATTGCGGACAGAGATATACCGGAAGAAACAATAAAAACTATAAGCAAAGAAGTCGCGGAAAAATTCGGAGTTGTTCCTCTGGAATCGGATCAAAAAAAGATACTGCTGGCAACTTCCGAACCGGATGAGCATTTAGGGACAAGAGTCAGGGAAAACGCGCTGATACATCCTGATATTGAACTGAAATTCGTTATTACCTCTGAAACAGGCATAAGAAACGCGCTCAGCCGTTTTTACGGAGTTACGGAAGACCTTGAAATGGATAAAAGCCTTTCTGAGATATTTAAAGATGAACAGGGAGAAGCTTTGGATGAGGATGATGAGGTTGAGAGCGACGGAGTGAGTTTAAATGAAGAATCAGCGCCTGTCATTAAAATGACAAACGCGCTTATCTCCGAAGCTGTAAGAATAAACGCGTCTGATATACACCTGAATCCGGCACAGAAAAATATGGTTGTAAGGTACAGAGTTGACGGTGTTCTTCACAGGCAGCCTTCGCCCCCGAAACAGTACAGGCACGCTATAGTTTCCAGAATAAAAGTCATGTCAAGAATGGATATAATGGAGAGAAGAGCGGCCCAGGACGGACGTATTAAAATAAAAGTACTTAATAAAGTTATTGACCTTCGTGTTTCGGTGCTGCCCTCGCTTTACGGCGAAAATGTTGTAATGAGGATACTTGACCAGGGAAATCTTATGCTTGATTTGTCAAAACTGGGTTTTGAGCAGGCGGAGCTTGATAAATATCAGGAAGCAATTCAGTCGCCTTACGGACTCATACTTCATACCGGCCCTACCGGCTCGGGAAAAACAACAACTCTTTATTCCGCTTTGTCCACGGTCAATGACATATCAAAAAACATTATGACGCTTGAAGATCCGGTGGAGTTTCAGCTGCCGGGGATAATACAGTTTCAGATGAACTCTGATATAGGTTTTAATTTTTCCACGGCTCTAAGGGCGACTTTAAGGCAGGACCCGAACATAATGATGGTCGGCGAGATACGTGATACTGAAACAGCGGAAATAGCAATCAAAGCGGCGCTGACAGGGCATCTGCTTTTTTCCACACTGCACACAAATGATTCGCCTTCCACGATAATGAGGCTCATTGATATGGGCGTGGATCCTGTATATGTCGGATCCGCTGTAAAAATAATAATAGCCCAGAGGCTTATGAGGAGAATCTGCGGAAACTGCAAAAAGCCTTATACGCCGAGCCCCGAAGAAATACATAAACTCTTGTTAAAGGACGAGGAACTGCAGGGAGCGGATTTTCAGAAAGGAACAGGATGCCCCAAATGCGGCGGCTCCGGCTATAAGGGGCGTGTTGCCATCTATGAAATAATGCTTGTTACTCCTGAAATGTCGGATCTTATTTACGCGAGATCCGACCTTAATCTTATAAAAGAACAGGCCGCAAAAGACGGAATGAGAACATTGAGGGAAATCGCCATTGAAAAATTAAGAATAGGTGTTTCTACGGTGGAAGAGGTTCTCAGAGTCACATCGGAAGGAGACTGATAATGAGTGAAGCCAAACGGCTCGGACAGATACTGCTTGAAGAAGGAATGATAACAGAGGAACAGCTCGAAGAAGCTGTTGAGGAACAGTCAAAAACCAGCGATTCTCTCGGTTTTGTGCTGGTAAAGATGGGGCATATAACCGAAGATGTTCTTTATCATTTTCTGGCAATGCAGGTGGGTGTGAGATTTGTTGATGTTGCCATGGTTCATATAGATGATGAAATTAAAAACCTGATAACCGCCGAGACCGCGAAAAAATATAAAGCTATCCCTATTGAAAAAAAACCGGATAAGATTATTTTTGCCACTTCAAATCCCATGGATCCGTCGCTTCAGATGAATTTGAAGTTTGAAGTCGCGGCGGAAGGTGAATTTGAAATTCAGTTCGTGGTTACCACCGAATCAGCCCTGGATGAAACAATAGACAAGATTTACGGACAGGAAAGCAGTCTTGATGATGCAATGAAGGAATTCGGCGGCGAAGACCTGGAAATAGAAATACTTGAGGAGTTAAAATCGGATGAGGAGGGGGAAGAAGGGGACATAGAAGGGGAGAACAGCCCTGTTGTAAAATATGTCAATTATCTTTTTGAGGATGCGGTCATTAAAAGGGCGTCGGATATACATATAAATCCTTATGAAAAAAAGATAGTGCTGCGGTATAGAATTGACGGCGCGCTGGTGGAAATGCCTCCGCCGAAAATACAGTTTAAGAAAACTCTTACATCCAGGCTGAAACTTTTGTCCGGCATGAATATAATAGAAAAAAGACTGCCTCAGGACGGGCGTATAAGATATATGCTTTCCAACGGAAAAACAGTTGATTTCAGAGTATCGGCGGTTCCGAGTATATGGGGTGAAAATATTGTAATGAGGGTCATAAACCAGGAAGCCGTAAGTCTTGAACTTAAAGATCTCGGGCTTTTTGAGGATCAGCTGGTGACGCTGAAGAAAGGCCTTGAAAATCCGTACGGGATGGTTCTTATAACAGGCCCTACCGCATGCGGCAAAACAACAACGGTTTACGGATGTATATCGTATATAAATGATCCGCATCTTAATATACAGACTGTTGAGGATCCGATTGAATACAGGCTTCCTCATATTGTGCAGGTGCAGGTAAATCCCGGGGCCAATCTTACTTTTGCGAATGTTTTAAGGTCATTTTTGAGGCAGGACCCTGATGTAATGCTGGTAGGGGAAATAAGAGACGACGAAACAGCGTCAATCGCGGTAAAAGCAGCGCTTACCGGCCACCTTGTACTGTCCACGGTCCATACAAATGACGCGCCTACAACAATAACGAGGCTTGTGGATATGGGCATCGACCCCATATATGTGGGATCATCCGTGCTTGTAGCGGTGTCTCAGAGGCTTGTCAGAAGAGTATGCGAATCCTGCAAAGAAAAGGTAAAAGTTCTTGATATGGTAAAAGCAAAAAAGCAGGGCATACCTCCTGAAATTCTTGAAGGGCACAACTTTTTTGAAGGGGCGGGATGCCCTGCGTGTCATTATACGGGATACAAAGGAAGAATTGCCGTATATGAGGTTCTGCCTGTAAACATGGCTATAAGGGACGTTATCTTCAACAAAGGCAATCTGAATGATTTAAAGCGGGAAGCGTGGCGCCAGGGGATGAGGACAATGAGAGAATCAGCCATTGAGCTTATGAAACTGGGCCTTACTACATTTGATGAGGTTGTAAACGAAACTCTTCAGGACAAACCTCTTTCGGAGTATATAAAAACAGGCTGAAAAGAGCCTGTTTTACAGTTTTGAATGCCGCGGTATTTGATATGCGGAAAGACAGATAATAAAACCTGCCGGAAAAAACCGTGAAAATATAAAAGAATGCTTTAAAAATGACTGCGGTCATTGTATAATACAAAACTATCTGAGGCGGGAAAAGCAAGGCAGCCCCGTAAAATAAGAAACTTAAGGAGTAAAAAATGACAAGTGAAACAATGTTTAAAGAAGCGAAAAACTTTTTTCAGATTTTTGAACCGAAAGGTGAAATTATAAGCGGTGTTATGATACCGGGCAGTGTGAGAGTATTAGGGGATACTGCCGGGTTCAACAAAGGGAAAGTAATAGCGGGAAATATCAATAAATCCGCTTTTATTATGGCGCAGAAAAGAAGAGAGGGCGACAGGGTTATCAGTTTTTATTCGCAGAGGTATGATGAGAAGATAAGACTGAGCCTGAATGAACCGCAGACAAGGCAGGAGCACGGCTGGGCAAATTTTATAGCAAGCACGCTCTTTATGCTTGAAAGCACCGGAAAAAAAACAAACGGCATGAATGTTTATATAAACAATTCCATTCCTGATGAATTTTCCGCAAACTCAATGGAGGCGCTGGAAATAGGATCCGCGAGAATAGCGGGGAAGTTTTCCGACTGGGAAATCACAAATGATGAACTTGCTGATATATGCGCTCAGGGAGAAGCGTCGTTTTTGGGGAAAGAAAAAAACACAGTGAAATACCTGCCCATAATTTACGGAAAAAAAGGAGCGCTTACATATCTGGATCTTGAAAAAAAAGACAGCAGGGCGCTTGATACGCCTATGGGTGATTATGTATTTCTTATATTCAGCTCCGGTGTTAAAAAGAAGAAAATAGAGGAAAAAAAGAATAAAATATATTCAGAGGTAAAAGAATCCCTTGAAATTATGAGAAAGAACGGTTTTGAGGGAGAAGGGCTTGAAAGTCTGAGTCTTGAAAAGTTTGATGATTACAGAGATAAACTCAAGCTTCCCCAGAGAAAAAGATGCGCTTACTTCATATCAGAAAATGAAAGGGCGTATAAAGCTATGGAGCATCTGGAAAAAAAAGATTTTAACGGTTTTGCGGATGTTATAAATGAATCACAGAGGAACATCAAAAACAGGCTGGAGCTTATAGAGGAAGAAAACGAAATACTTATAGATATGATCCAGGATGCTCCGGAAACAAAGGCGGTAAGGCTTATGAATATGGGCCTTGACGGCACTGTTTTAAGTGTTGTTGAAAAAGAAAAAAGAAAACAGGTTGAAACAAGGATAAAAAAGACTTTCCTTTCAAGGACGGGCCTTGAACTTAAAACAGAAACATTCGGGCTGGAAACGGAAATAAATAACCTGGACATTGACGTGACAGAGTTTAATAAGTGAAATTCGGTTTTTTGACATACGGCTGCAAGGTAAATCAATATGAAACCCAGCGCATAAGGGAAATCCTTGAAGCAGCAGGCGGAACGGAAAGCAATGAGCCGGAATTTTATATAATAAACAGCTGCACCGTAACCGATAAGATAGACAGGGACATAATGCGTGATATAAGGCGCATAAAAAGAACAACCGCCGCAAAAATAATTCTGACGGGCTGCCTTACCAAAAGAAATTTTGAAAAAGAATATGCGGATATTGTTGTGCCCAATGACAGGAAATATGATGTTTCGTTTTATCCTCTGAAACCGGCGGAGGAAGATTTTCTGCCGCCCCGTATTATTTCGGATTTTTATCAGAAAAACAGGGCGTTTGTCAAGATACAGGACGGATGCAGCAATTTTTGTTCTTATTGCGAGGTTCCTTTTGTAAGAGGCAGTGTATTAAAAAGCCGGCCTATAAATGAAATAAAAGAGGAAATAAGGGCCCTGACAGAAAAAGGATTTGCGGAGATAATCCTTACGGGTATAAATATAGGACTTTACGGAGCGGAGAACAATTACCGGGAAAATCTGCCGGATGTGCTTAAAGAAGCGGCAGCGGTGCATGAAAACGGCAGAATAAGACTGAGTTCTGTCGGGCCGGAGCATCTTTCGGAGGACATAGTGGATTTTTTTGCTGATAATCCGGAAAAAATGTGTCCTCATTTTCATATTTCAATGCAGAGCGGCTGCGATAAAATACTGAGGCTCATGCGCAGAAAATATACGGCGCGTGAATATAAGGAAAAGACAGAATATATTTTAAAGAAAATGCCGGATGCAGGCATAACAACGGATATAATAACAGGGTTCCCCGGAGAAACAGATGCTGATTTTGAGGAGACATATAAATTTACGGAGAATCTCAGGCTGTCAAGAATACATGTGTTTTCATATTCAGACAGGCCCGATGCCGCGGCGTCCGGCTTTGGCGGCAAAGTGGATGAAAAAGAAAAAAAAGCAAGGATGAGAAAACTTGCCGGACTTGCCGAAAAAAAGCAAAAAGACTTTGCCGCGGGCAATGAAGGGAAAATAAGAAAGGTTCTTGTGGAAAATGAAGAAAAAAAAGGTGTGTGGACGGGTTATACCGGAAATTATATAAAAGTAAAAATTAAAGATGCGGGCAGGTATGTGAATAAGATTATCCGGGTAAGGATTTCCGGAATAAACGGAAAAGAAGCTGCCGGAGAGATTATCCGGACGGATATTTGACTTTTGTTGAAAAAAATACTGTTTAAAAATTTTAAAAGGAGGCGGTTATGGATGATTGCATGTTTTGCAGGATTATAAAAGGCGAAATACCTTCCATAAAAATTTATGAGGATGAACTTGTGTATGCGTTTGAAGATATCAATCCCCAGGCACCTGTGCATGTGCTTATTATCCCTAAAAAACATTTTGCGTCGCTGAATGAGATGAAAAAAGAAGACGAACAGACAGTGGGCCATATTTTTTTAATAGCAGCGAAGATAGCAGAAGAAAAAGGAATAGAAAAAGCGGGATACAGGACGGTTTTTAACACAAATAAAAGCGCGGGGCAGGTTGTGTTTCACCTGCATGCGCATCTGCTGGGCGGAAGGGATTTTTCCTGGCCCCCGGGATGATAAAAAATATAATATAAAAGGAATAATTACACATGACAGAGCCAAAATGCAGTGTGTTCGGAAAGTGCGGCGGATGTTTTTATCAGGATAAGGATTATGACGCGCAGCTTGCAATAAAAAAGAATGCGGTAAAAGAAGAGTTTATGAGCAAAAACCTGAGAGTGCCGGAGGATGTCTCGGTTTTTTTTAAAAGCGAATTCAACTACAGGAACAGAATGGATTTTGTGTTCTCCGGAGACGGGCCGGGTTTAAGGCAGCGGGGAATGTACAGCAGAATAGTAGAAATAGACGAGTGCATGATAGCGTCTCCGGGGGTTAATGACCTGCTGAAAGAAGTGAAGTCATGGTTTGAGGATAATAAAAAAGAACTGGATGTGTTTTCGGTTGTAAAAAACACAGGAACACTGAGATACTCCGTGATAAGGAGTTCTTTTTTTTCCGGGGACTCGTGCGTGACATTCATACTGAATAAAGACTCGGACAGAATAGCGGAGAATAAAAAGATTATAGAGAAATTTGCGCTGAATACCGGCGCGGCAAATGTTCTTGTGGGATATGTGAAGCATAATACTGACGTAAGCGTAAGCAGCGAGTATGAGGTCTTGAAAAAGGGCGCTGTGATGAAAGAGCGTCTCGGGCCGTATGTTTTCCGGTATCACAGCCAGGATTTCTTTCAGAATAATTCTGCCGTGGCTATGGATATGATATATTACATAAAAGAGCAGGTAAAGGAAAAATATGATGTGATAACGGACCTGTTCGGCGGAGCAGGAACGTTCGGGATACATTTAAGCGGCGCGGCGGATAAAGTAATGATAATTGACAGCAGCGCCTCGGGTATAGAGTGTGCGGAAAAGAACATAGCTGATAACGGCATTAAAAACGCATCGGCGCATAAAATAAACGCAAAGGAGCTTTATGCGTTTGAGGAGAAATTCAAAGGAAAAAAATGTTTCTTTGTGCTTGATCCGCCGAGAGCGGGGCTGCATAAAAAAACCGTTAAATTTCTGAAGAAAATAAAACCGGAAAAAATGGTTTACGTGTCCTGCAATCCCAGGCAGCTGGCCTCTGATATTTCAGTTCTTAAAGACACTTATGATTATTCTGATCCTGTGGTTTTTGATATGTTCCCGCAGACAAAACATGTGGAAAGCATATGTGTTCTTGAACTGAAAAAAGGGCAAGAGGAGAAAAAATGAATATTATAAAAAGATGGGGGATGATACTTGAAAAAGGAAACCTGCCCAAAGGGGAGCCGATGGACGCTGTGAGCAAATGGCTGCTTTGCACCCGGGCCGAGGTTTTTTCAATGACAATAACCTCTGTTTTGGTCGGCGCGGTTATCGCGGGAACGGACGGTTATTTCAACTGGCTGAACACTCTGATTATAACAGCGGCGCTGATACTGGCGCACGCGGCAAACAATCTTATAAATGATTACTGGGATTATAAGAATGGGCTTGATACTCCTGATTATGACAGGGTAAAATACGCGCCGCATCCCATAGTTTCGGGGCTGCTGACAGAAAAACAGCTTCTTGGCGCGTTTTTCGTTATGGGTGTTTTTGAACTTGCGGCAGCGCTGTATTTATACACTCAGGCAGGGCTGCCGGTGCTTGTATTCGCGGCTGCCGGGTTTCTTACAAGTATTTTTTATGTTGCCCCTCCCGTAAAACTGAAATACAGGGGAGCAGGGGAATTTGCCATATTTCTGATATGGGGCCCGCTTATAACAGTGGGCACTTATTATGTTCTCGCGGGGGCAATGCCTCTGCACGCCTGGCTTTTGTCGGTCCCTTACGGCCTGGTTGTTATGAATGTTCTTTTGGGCAAGCATCTTGACAAGTATGAAATGGATAAAAAAAAGGGGGTAAAGACATTTACGGTTCTGCTTGGATGGGAAAAAGCGGTTCTTTTTACAAAGATAAACACAGCAATGTTTTATATATGGATAGTGGGGCTTGTTTTCTTTCAACTGGCTACACCTTTTGCGCTCCTGGCGTTTTTGTCGGCAAAGAGATTCAAAGTTTTTATTGATGTTCTGTCGTCAAAAAAACCGGAAACACCGCCGGAAGGATTTCCTCCGCTGTGGCCGCTGTGGTATGTTGTCTGGGCGTTCTGGTTCAATAAAATGGCCGGAGGGCTTTTTATACTCGGGCTCGTTCTGGGGCTGATATTCGGGATCTGATGCTTTAAAAAAGGTCAAGCTGGCGGGATTTTTTTATTTCGATTTTTTTGTCAAAACCGGATAATGTCAGGCCCAAAAGACGTATTCTTTTTCTCCCGGCTCTTGTTTTCTTTAAAAGAAGTCCGGCCGCGTATTCCATCATTGTCTTTGAATCATTTACGGGCTCGTCAAGGGTCGCGGCGCGTGTTATCTGCGCGAAGTCAAAATATTTTACCTTCAGAGTTATTGTTCTGCCCTTGATGTTTTTTTTGGCCGCGTATTCTTCTATTTCTTCGGCCATTTCTCCCAGGACGCCTATGAGCTCCTGCACATTTAAAATATCTTTTTCAAAAGTCTGTTCTTTGCCAAGGGATTTTCTTTCCCAGTGCGTTTCCACGGGGCGGCTGTCATTGCCCCGGGCGATTTCGTAATAATAAGAGCCGGATTTACCGAAAAAGGAGTAAAGTTTGTCTTTGCTCCATTTTTTCAGGTCTTTTCCCGTAAAGATGCCGAGGTCATTCATTTTCTTTTCCGTGACCCTGCCGATGCCGTGGAACCTGCCTATAGGCAGGTTGTCAATGAATTCCGCGGCGTGTTCGGGTTTTACAACAGTAAGGCCGTTGGGTTTGTTAAAGTCAGAAGCGATTTTTGCCAGGAACTTATTGTATGAAACCCCGGCGGAAGCCGTTAAACCGGTCTGTTCTTTGATTTTTGCGCGTATTTCGCGGGCGATTTTTATCGCGGAGCTTATGTTTTTTTTGTTTTCGGTTACGTCAAGATAAGCTTCGTCAAGCGAAAGAGGCTCTACAAGGCCGGTGTATTCGTGGAAAATACCGTGAATAGCAAGTGAATATTTTTTGTATAAATCAAAATGAGGGGTTATAAAAATCCCATCCGGACAGAGCCGCGCCGCGTATGAAGATGCCATCGCGGATTTTACGCCGAACTTTCTGGCCTCGTAAGAAGCCGCGCACACCACCCCGCGCGAGCCGGGCCTGCCTCCGACAATAACGGGTTTTCCCTTTAAAGAGGGATTTTCTTTCTGCTCTGCTGACGCGTAAAAAGCGTCCATATCAATATGAATTATTTTTCTCATTTTAGAAGTATAACAGATTTTTAAATTATCGGCCGCTGAAAATCGATATTCGAAATTCGACCGCAGAATCTAAAACTGATTACTGCCGAAATTCGATATTCGAAATTCGACCGCAGTCTTTTTTTTATGATATTAATTTTAATGAGAGGCTGCTCGGAAAAATCAGCAGGCTGATTTTTCTGGCGCGCCCGGCAGGAAGCCCGCCTTTGGGCGGTAATGCGCAAGGAATGCTTCGCGTATTATAAATATAGCGCATGCGAACCTAAACGCAGTTTCTCAACCTGCCAACCGCCCCATCATATACCTAAATTTTTAATTGTATATGATGGCGCGCCCGGCAGGAGTCGAACCTGCGCACAAGGCTTCGGAGGCCTATGCTCTATCCACTGAGCTACGGGCGCGTTTGAAACATAATGGTATTATAATAGATATAGGGGAATGGGGCAATATAAATTAATGTTTTGAAATATTCCGGTGAGCTGCAAGTTTTATTGTGACACTTGATGAAATCGAAGTTTTTTTGTGCTGTCTTTACCCTCCACCTCTATGGGGGAGGATAGAGTATGTTGCAGGCAGTCTTTTCGCCTGTTACATACTCTTGGAGGGGGTTAAGCAGCGGCTGGACACTGCATAATACAAGATGGTGATTAAACAGGAGATGTGGGTAAGGGATGGTTCGTCGAGGGAGAGGGGTTGTATTTTGATGTATTTATGGATCTTTTAGGTGCTGCAATTCATTTTACAATTCAGTTCTTTAAAATATTCCGGGCTTCTGAAATATTTGTATAGCCGTGTTTTTATGGAAAAGAAAAATCAAATATGGTATTATTAAAATCAGGAAAGGAGAAAAACTATGGAAAATTCAGGGTTAATAAAATCAATAATAAAGGATGTTTTGCTGGCAAGAGGGTTAAAAACAGAGAAAATACTGCTTTTTGGCTCCAGAGCCCGCGGGGATAATGACAGATTAAGCGACTATGATATTCTTGTTATAATAAATCAAACACTTTCGGTGCCGGAAAAAATGGAGATATCTTCGCTGATAAGAAAGAAAAGCGCTGAAAAAAAAATTGACGCTGATGTAATAATTAAATCTGCTAAAGAAACAGAAACGTCCGCAAAACAGTTTGGGACGGTTACAAGAGATGTTTTAAGGGAAGGCGTGCCGCTGTGAATGAAATGAATACCAATAATTGGCTTAAAAAAGGTGTTATAAATTAATGTTTTAAAATATTTGCAATTTACCCGGATTTTTGTTTCGCCAACCATCCAATCTTCCAACCATCCAACCTTCCGAAATCATATCCTTTTATCCATCCACGGGGTGAATTTCATAAATAAAAAGGAGACAGCGCCGTGGGATGCGGCTCCTATGGAGACTGCCCAGAAAATCCCGGACTCGCCCATATATTGGGGCAGCGTCAAAGCAAGGGGGATTTGTATCACGTAAAAAGTGATCAGGTTTATTATGTTTGGAAGACCCGTGGCTCCGGCGCTGTTGAATGCCGTAAAAACTATAACCCCGACCCCTATGAGAATATAGGCAGGCGCGAATATTCTCAGAAAATCGGTGCCGTAGGCGATTACGCTGCTGTCAGATGTGAATATTTTTATGATTGGCCCGGCAAACAAAAAACAGACAATAGAGAAAAATGCGGTTATATAAGTATAAAGAATAAAAGATGTCTTAACAGCGAGTTTTACATTATCTTTGCTGCCGCGGCCGAGGCTGTGCCCCACGATTACCCCGCCTGAATTGCCTATGGGCCAGCCAAAGCGTTTCAGAAACATTGTGAGATTGTTTATTATTCCGAAGGAGGCTATAAAAGGGTCGCCGTAAGCTGATATAATTTTCAAAAGTATCATATAACTGCCGCGGTCAATAAAACCCTGCGCCATTGCCGGTATTACTATACGGATGAAACGAATCATCATAGAAGGATCGAATTTTATGTGCCGGGGTTCAATTTTAATGCCTGTTTTTCCGCTGAAAAGCAGGTGCAGGGCAATAATATCAACGATTATGAATCCCGTCAGGTTGGCTATAGCCGCTCCTTTGAGACTCATTTCCGGAAACGGCCCTATTCCAAAGATTAAGAGCGGGTCGAGAATTATGTTTATTACGGCCGCGAGGCTCATAAATTTCAGAGGTGTTATGGAATCACCCGCGGCCCGTACTATGGAAACAAACATAAAAAAAATGCTCATCATTACAAGCGAAACAAGCATAACGGGCAGGTATTCCATTGAGCTTTCCAGTGTCTGCCCTTTGGCGCCGAAAAAAACCAGGACTTCTTCAAGAAAAACAAACAGGACAGAGCTGAATATTAAGGCTATTGCAAAGGCAAAAAGCATTATCTGCACAACCCCCGATGAAAGCTCGCTGTGGCGCTTTCCGCCCAGAAAGCGCGAGACAACCGCAATGGCGCCCGACATCATTCCGCCCTGCATAGTAAGATAAACAGAGAGTATGATGCCGCATATTGAAAATGCCGCAAGCTCGCTGACCCCGAGTTTTCCTATAAGAAAAAGGTCAAACATTGCAGCGCCGTTTAATACATTGTTTGCCAGCAGCATGGGCCAGGAAAGCGCGATTATGATTCTGAGCATATTGTTTTTGTTTACGTGTTCCAATTTAAAAAACCTCAATATATTAAAGATATATTTATGCCGCATAAAAACAAAGAACGTGGAGATTATCAGCCGGATAAAAAAAACCGCCGTGGCGGCGGTTTTTTTATTTGGCGTGCCCAGTAGGATTCGAACCTACGACCTACGGCTTAGAAGGCCGTTGCTCTATCCAGCTGAGCTATGGGCACGCGTCGTTACAGTCATCTATAGTATGCCTTGCGGCATTATTTTT
>CAYTNY010000049.1:0-17346 GCA_964439215.1 uncultured Spirochaetia bacterium | reverse complement strand
TAATATAAGTTAACGTTTGAAACAAGAGAGGACAGGATAAGGCGGCGTCCTGCGGAAAATACTATCACCTTTATAAATTAAGTGCTCTGACAGATGCAGTAAAACGACTTTGATTTTATAAAAGTGCTGCGATAAAACCCGCAATCTTTAGACGCTGTTTGAGGTTTTAAATTCAATAGAAAAACATGCCTAAATATGGTATATTATCATTAAATAAACAGTTAAAAGGAGCGGTTGGATGAAGAATAAAACAGTATATTATCTGGTTGTTTTATCATTTGTGTTTTTTTCCTGTGACTCATCCGTAAATGAACCTGAAGCGCCCTGTGACGCGGTTGCTGCGTTTGCGGATCCTGTACTTGAGCATTATATAAGGGTAAAGGTCAGAAAAACCGACGGAAGAAATGTCTGTATGTCTGACTGCGCGAAAATACAGTCGCTGATAATAGAAGGCACAGAAGGCGCGCAGGCCATAGAAAAACTGGACGGCATTGAAGCTCTGACCGGCCTGAAGACTCTTGTCATACGGCATTCAAGAGTGGCAAAGCTGGATCCGCTTGAAGAGCTGACCGGTCTTACGCATATAGATTTCAGCCATAATTATATAAGCAATATAGAGCCGCTTGAAGATCTTACAAGTCTTGTTTATCTGGATCTTCAGAAAAACAGAATAAAAGATACCGCGCCTGTTTCCGGGCTTACAAACCTGAACTATTTAAATCTATCTTCAAATTCACTGAATGACGTTGATGATCTTGCGAATCTGGTAAACCTTGAAATACTGTATTTTGCGGGAAATAATTATTGGGGGGACGACAGTCCTTACGGAACTCCGCCGCCTTTGGATCTTTCGCCTATTGCGGGGCTGACAAATTTAAAAGAACTTCAGTTGTCTGCAAATACCATAGAGGATATAGGAGCCATTGCGGGTTTTCTGGATCTGGAAATCATAAATCTGGCAGTGAACGAAATCGTGGATATAAGCCCTCTCGGCGGACTGCCTAATCTTGTACACGTAAATCTTAAAGAAAATGAAATAACGAATATTGATCCTCTGGTAAATAATTCAGGACTGGACGAAGGAGATGAGGTTTATCTGTGCGCTGAAGATTCTGATTATGATCCTTCGCGGGAACAGCCCAGAGGCATCGGCAATTCTGCGGAACTGGATCAGGACCATCCCGGTATTATAACTTTAAGGAGCAGAGATGTTATTGTGGGGGCTTATAATACAGCGGAAGGGACATCGCCCTGCGAGGTAAGGTGAAAAAAAGGAGAATAAAATGCCTGAAGGGGAAATTTTTATAGAAAAACGCAGGCACGCAAGAAAAGAAAAGATACTGCGTGCGGCATATAAATGTATGGAAACAGACGAAGAGGCCGGAGAGCGTGATCTGAAAAATGAAAAAATTCAGACATATACCGCGGATATAAGTATATCCGGGATCCAGCTTTTATGCGAGGAGTCATTTGATATTGATACGGTTTTGAGGCTGGATGTCTTTGTTGATGATGTTGAAAAACCTCTTGCCACTTTTGCGGAAGTAAGATGGTGTTTTAAGGATCCTGAAATAAAAAAGTACAGAACAGGATTGGAATTTCTGGTTATTAAAGAAGATCATATAGCGGTTATCCGGAAAATAACAGAGTAGAAAACTATTTAAAATAAAGAGAAAAATCATATTTGTAGGTTCCTGGGACAGTAAAATGAGAGATTGTTTGTAAATTTTATTTGACAGAATACTTTATAATGCATATACTTATTTGTGGAGCAGGTGCTCCAAAGACAAACTTTGACGGAGGTTGGTATGGTAAACATTGACACATTGTTAAGAGTTATGTTTGAAAAAGGAGCTTCTGATCTGCACATTACTGTAGGCGCCCCGCCTATGCTGCGTATAGACGGTGATATGGCAGCCACGGAATTTGAAAAACTAAGGCCTGATGACTGCCAGCAGATAATATACAGTATACTTACCGACGAACAGAAAGAGTCTTTTGAAAGAGAAAGTGAACTTGACATATCTTTCGGTGTTGAAGGGATCGGGCGTGTGAGGATGAATGTCTATAAACAAAGAGGCGCGGTTGCGGCCGCGCTTAGAACGATTCCGATGCATATACTGAGTTTTGAGGAGCTGGGGCTGCCGCCTGTTGTTCAGGAAATAGCAAAACTTCCCAAGGGCCTGGTGCTTTGCACGGGACCTACGGGTTCGGGAAAATCAACAACGCTCGCGTCCATAATAAACTGGATAAACGAGCATAAAGCCGGACACATAATAACAATAGAAGATCCTATTGAATACATTCATACGCATAAGAACTGTATAGTAAACCAGAGGGAAGTGGGAACGGATACGAATACATTTGCGGGAGCTTTGAAATTTGTTCTCAGGCAGGATCCGGATATAATACTTGTCGGAGAGATGAGGGATCTTGAAACAATAGAGGCCGCTCTTACTATTGCGGAAACAGGACATATGGTTTACGGAACCCTCCATACTCCGGATGCGGTCCAGGCGATAAACAGAATAATAGACGTTTTTCCTTCTCATCAGCAGCAGCAGGTCCGCGCGCAGATATCATTTGTGCTTCAGGCGGTTGTATGCCAGCAGCTTCTGCCGAAAGCCTATTCCACGGGAAGAGCGATGGCGGCCGAGATCCTGCTGTCAAATGCAGCGGTTAAAAATCTGATAAGGGAAGAGAAAACACACCAGATATATTCAATTATGCAGACGGGCCAGGAATACGGAATGAGAACAATGAATCAGGCTCTTGCGGAGCTTTATAAAAAACAGCTTGTATCGCACAATGAGATTTTCGCGAGAACAATGGATCCCAAGGATCTGCAGAGGATAGTTTCCGCAGGCGGTGGGTTCTGAGAAAGAGGTTTGTTTAAATGCTTTTTTCATATAAAGCCAAAACAGCCGACGGCAGGGTAATAGACGGACAGATTGATGTTGACAATGAAGAGCTTCTCAAGTCAAAACTTAAAGCGCAGAAACTTACTGTTGTATCTGTTACCAAACAGGGCGGGCTGGCGGCCATATTTAAAACCGGGCCGAAAGTATCAACTGAACTTCTGTCCATATTTTCACGCCAGTTTTCCACGATGATAGGGGCAGGGCTTCCGGTTCTTCAGGCGCTTAACATACTTGTTGAGCAGCAGGAGGACAAAGTGTTTAAAGATGTTCTCGGGAAAGTCCGGGATGATATAGGAAGCGGCGCCAATCTTTCTGATGCAATGGCGAAATTCCCGGGAGTATTTGACAATCTGTATGTAAATATGATAAAAGCCGGCGAACTCTCCGGCGCGCTTGACGCAATTTTAGACAGGCTGTCGGGATTTCTTGAAAAAGCAGAGGGGCTGAAAAAAAAGATAAAAGGGGCAATGACATATCCGATCACAATTCTTATTATCGCGCTTGTTGTTATAATAATAATGATGGTAAAAGTTGTACCGTCATTTGCCGTGATGTTTGAAAGTTTTGGAGGAGAGCTTCCGGCGCTCACAAAATCTCTTCTTATTGTTTCTGAGTTTGAGCAGAAATATGCGGTTTATCAGCTTCTTTTTATAGGTGCGGCTGTTTTTTCATTTACTATTGCCAAACGAACCGAAAAAGGCGGATATTTTATAGATGATATGATCCTTAAAACCCCTATTTTCGGGGATATACAGAAAAAATCAACAGTTGCGAGGTTTGCCAGGACTCTTGGCACTCTTATGAAATCAGGGGTGCAGATACTGGATGCTCTTGAAACTGTTGCCAGGTCTTCCGGAAATAAAGTTATTGAAAAAGCGCTTTTGGATACGAGAGCGGGAGTGAGAGAGGGACAGAGTCTGTCGGAGCCGCTGAAAGAAACAAAACTGTTTCCTTCAATGGTTGTGCAGATGGTATCCGTAGGCGAGGAAACAGGCGCAATGGATGATATGCTTCTGAAAATGTCTGATTTTTATGATGAAGAAGTGGATACTGCGGTTGAAGGGCTCATGTCAATGATAGAACCTGTTATTATGGCGCTTTTGGGTGTTTTTATCGGCTGGTTTATGCTTGCTATGTTTATACCGATGTTCTCAATGAGTTCTATGGTAGGCTGAAAACAACAAAAAAAAGCATAAGAAACTTGACAAAAATATTAAAATAATGTATATTTTAATCAGAAGATGAAACTAAATCAGAAGGAGGTGAAAGTATGAAAATCTTCAAAAAAGAAAGAGGTTTTACTCTGATCGAGCTGATGATCGTTGTTGCGATTATCGGTATTCTGTCTGCTGTAGCTATACCGAAATTTGCGGACATGCTTGAAAAAGCAAGAGAAGGTGCGACAAAAGGAAACATCGGCGCCATTAAATCTGCTATCTCAATTTATTATGGTGATAGAGTAGGTAAATGGCCGGAAGAACTTACCGGTGAGTTTACTAAATATATGGATAAACTGCCGGCAGTAAAAGTAACAGCGCCGCACGCCGAACATGAGTTGGACGGAGATAATAATTCAGTTGAATACGATACTGACGATCCGCCTACAATTCCGGTAGACGAAGATGGATGGAGATATAACCGTAGAACAGGTTATGTCTGGGTAAATAATTCACAGCTGGACACCAGAGGAGATTTTTACTCTATGTACGGTTATCAGTAATAGTCTGTTAGTTTAAAAAAGCCGCGCGCATATAATATGTGCGCGGCTTTTTTTTTAAAAAAAAGAGGGTTAAATGGAAATCTACGGAATATCATTGTTTTTATTTTTTTTTGGGACATTAATAGGCAGTTTTTTTAATGTATGTATTTACAGGGTGCAGGTTTCAAGATCCGTGGTTTTTCCGGGTTCTTTTTGTCCTGCCTGCGGAAAACCCATAAAATGGTATGATAATATACCGGTTTTAAGTTATTTGGTTTTAAAAGGAAGCTGCAGAGCCTGTAAAAAGCATATATCAATAAGATACCCTATAGTAGAGTTTTTAACGGGTATACTATTTGTTTTGATTTTTCTTAAGTTTGGACTTGAAAAAAACTATTTTTTTAATATAATGATAGTAGGATATTTGATAATATTCGCTTTCATAGATATAGACAGTAAAATAGTGCCTGATAATGTACTTGTTTTTATGTTCTTTACAGTTCTGGCCGCAAATATGGGTGAATTGAATAATATTAATTTTTTTGAAGGTGCGGCAGGCGGCATTGCCGGAGGCATGATATTTTATTTTTTAAGTTTTTTCAGCAACGGCAAAATAGGCGAAGGTGACATAAAACTTATAACAATACTTGGTTTTGCTGTTGGTTTTGCGGGTATATTGGAAATTATATTTTATTCTTTTATGATAGGCGGAGCAGCGGCTCTGCTGCTTGTGCTTATGAAAAAGTCAAAGCGAAAGGATGAAATGGCTTTTGTGCCTTATATTTCAGCGGCATTTGTGGTGCAGATTTTAATAAACTAGCAAAGGGAGTGGTTATGGCAGAGCTGTTTTCTCAGGTTGTTGCGGGGCTTGATATAGGAAGTTCTTCTGTTAAAGCCATAAGACTAAAAAAATTAAAAGACGGTTATGAATTAATAGGCGCTGAAATTGTAAGTGTATCTTCGGATTCAACCGATGATCTTGATTCCGACGCCAGGCATAAACTGTATGTGAGCGCTGTTAAAAAGATTCTTAAAAACAAAAGTGTGGCCGCAAAAAAAGCTGTCAGTGCGATTCCCGGGGATGCCGCAATAATAAGATATATAAAAGTTCCTTATATGACGGAAGATGAACTGAAAAACATGATACCGTATGACGCGGAGCAGTATATACCGCTGAGCATGGAACAGGTTGTATTTGATTATGAAGTGCTTGACGAAATAGAGGAAGACGGCCAGAAAAAACTTGAAGTGCTTATTGTCGCGGTGAAGAATGAAACAATGGACCAGCACCTGCAGATGCTTAAAGACAGCGGACTTACGCCTCAGGCAATAGATGTGGATGCATTTGCTCTGTGCAATGCCCACGGGATGAACATAGAGGGCGAGGAAGAAGGCGGGGGAGGGATGGATACAGTGGCGCTTATAAATATGGGCGCAAAAATCACATCTATAACGATCGCGGAAAAAAACGTCCCTCATCTTACCAGGGATGTTAATATCGGAGGAAACAATTTTACGAAAGAAATACAAAGGGAGTTCGGCATAGGTTATTCACAGGCTGAGGAAATGAAAAAACAGCATGCGGTCATAACGGTTGAAAGCGATGAACTGCTTTTAAGTACAATGCCGTCGGAAGAAGACGATAAAGCGTCAAAAATCCTTGAGGCGATCACGCCCGCGCTTAATAAAATGCTCAATGACATAAGGCGTTCTTTTGATTATTATGAGGGAACGGTAAAAAGAAAGCCCGTGCAGAAAATACTTTTGAGCGGGGGGAGTTCCAAAATAAAAAATATTGACAGGTTCCTGTCGGAGCGCCTCGGGGTGCCTGTTGAGATAAATTATCCGTTTAAAAATATAAATATAAGCGCCAAAAACTTTGATTTTGATTATTTGAGAGCGAATGCCGTTCATTTTAATGTCGCGCTTGGACTTGCTTTGAGAGCGGCAGGGGGCGGGAAATGATAGAAATAAATCTTATCCCCGCGAAATTAAAAAAAGCCAAACAAATGCAGATATATATAATGGCGGGCATCGGGGTGGCTGTAATAATTGCGGGGGTCATGCTTGGAGTGGTATGGAAACAGATGAATGAAATCGCCAAACTGAACAGAGCAATAAAAAAAATAGATGCGGAATCAGCGGCCCTCAAGGACAGGATACAGGAAGTCAGGCGGTTTAAGGCAAAAGAAGAAATTTATGAAAAGAAAAAGAAAATACTTGATAAACTTCTTGAAAAACAGTCAACATGGCCGAAAATAATGGATTTTCTGATAGAGGCAACACCTGATGATATGTGGTATGAAGAAATAATGCATGAGCGGACAACACAGGAAGGCATCAGGCTCAGTGTGAAAGGAAAAGTTTTTTCGAAACTGATTCTTTCTGAATACATAAGACGGCTGGAACAGTCTGATAGAATTAAAGAAATACAGATGGTGGAAATAAAAGATGTAAGTGAAAACGAAGGAGTGTGGACAAATTTCACGGTCACTTTTTTATATACAATACAGGAAGGTGAAAAATAGTGGATATTAAAGACCTGAAAAACATAAAGCTGACGCAGAAACAGCAGAATCAGATAGCTGTTGTTGTTCTTGTTGTCGGTCTTTTGGGATTCGGGTATTTTAAATATCTTTTGGAGCCGAATAATAAAAAAATTGCCGCTAAATCAAAAGAACTGAAAACAAAAGAAAGGGAGCTCAGGGAAGCAAGAAATATGGTTACACAGTACCCTGTGTTCTTAAGGCGGGCGGCTTTAATAAACAGAAAAGTTGATTTTATAAATAAACGGCTGCCTGCGGATGCGCAGATATCGGAAATAATAGAATCATTGTCTGTTGTAGCGTCTGAATCCGGTATAAATCTTATAGAGTTTGTCCCCGGAAAAGAGAAAAAAACAGCGGAATATACAGAACAGCCCATACTGCTGAAGTTCAGCGCGGGGTATAATGCAATAGGGGGATTTATAACACGGCTGGGATATATGGACAGGCTTGCAACGGCAAAAGAACTGAGACTTAAGCTTAATAACAGCCGGGAAATGTCAGGAAACAATATTTCCGCGGAAGTACTGGTTAATATATACAAAGTGGAGGAATAGCCGGGAGATGAATTTATGTTGAAAAAACACGAAAAAAGTTTTATAATAAATATTATAGGAGTAATATTGGTGTTTATTTTGATAAGTCCTGTTATTGCGGAAGACGAAGATGTTTTTGTTATAAAGCCTTTTTATGAATTTAAAGGAGGCAGGGATCTGTTTTCTCCCAAAATAGAAAGGGATTTGCTGCAGTCTTCTTCGCAGGTTGATATTGGTTCTTTGAAACTTGAAGGTATTATATCCGGACGGGATATTGAAACAGCTCTTTTTATAGGAAAAAGCGGAGTTAAATTCGGGTATATTCTGAGAAACGGGGAGTTTTTCAGGGAAAATGAGAAAAAAGTGGAAGGAATCAAGGGTTTTATAAAAAACGCCAATGAAGCTGTATTGATACAGGGTGACAAAGAAATAGTTTTCCGGCTCAGTGATGAATTTCAGCAGCAGTATATAAGACCGGAATAAAAAATAGGAGGCAAAATGAAAATAAAAGAAAAAGTATTGACCGCCGTATTGTCCGCGGTTATTCTTTTTGCTTTTACGCCCTTGGTTTCGGCCCAGTCTAACGGGCAGGATGATTTTATAGGTGTTGCTCCTGTGCAGAAACAGGAGACCGGGGAGATGATTGATTCGGGAGAAGTTAAAGGAACAGCCGGATCCGAGGCTGTTGTTAAACCCACTCCGAAGCCCGCATCCAGGCCCGCGGAAAAAAAAGAATCACTGGCAAAAGTTGAAAGTATAAGTGCTTCGGATATGTCCGGGAAAGTAGTGATTAAAATTGCAGTGTCCGAAAAGGTGAAATATAAAAAAACCGAACTCTCGTCCCCTTCAAGAATACTTCTGCAGCTCGAAAAAACAAAAATAAATGCCGCCGTGCAGAATGTAAACGACGGGAGCGTCAGACGGATAAGATCCGCACCTCACGACTCCACGGCATGGGTGGTTATTGACCTGACATCAAAGAGCCGCTGGAAGGCATACGATAACGGAAAGGTCATTACTGTTGAAGTTTTCAGGGAGCCTGATAAAAGAAAAGCGCCTGCCGCAGACACAGTGCGGTCCCGGCCCGCTTACAGCGATCCCGGAGGGGTTATTTACAGAGTTCTGGATATTGCTGCAAAAGACGTTGATGAAAAGACCAGAATAATAATAACTACGGACGGCCCGGCAAAATACAGAGTACAGAAAAACGATACAAAAAATACGGTTACGGTCAATATACTTGATGCGGTTTCAAGCTGGGGTAAAAACGGCGCCGCGGTAAATAAAGGCGTGGTTGAAACAGTCAAACTTAATGAAAATTCATCGCGTAAAACCGTTGATATAAAAGTTATGCTTAAAGAAGACTCGCCTTATTCGATCTTCCGGGATCAAAATCAGATAATAATGGACGTGGAGCATAAAAGCTATAAAAAAATAACACGGAAAAGAAAGGCGGATCTGACGCAGAAAATATCCATAAATGTCCAGGATGCAGGGCTGTCCGGAGTAATGCGGCTTATTGCGGCGCAGACAGGAATTGAGTTTTATGCGAGCCCTGCCGCGCTTGCGGTAAATGATGTTACCATAAGACAGGAGGATCAGCCGGTAAGCTGGGTGCTTAATAACATACTGAATCCCCGTGATCTGACATATGAAGTCACGGATGACGTTGTGAGAATAACTTCCGCTGCGGAGCTTCGGGCGGAAAAACAGCTGCGGCCCCAGATAAACAGATTTTATTATCCCAGATTTCTGAAAGCCGATACATTAAAGTCTCTTGTTGATTCGGAAATATCCAGACGGGTTCTTCTGAATGCCGAAACCCAGAATGATACTTCAGCGGGGGCCAACAGGCTTTTGATATCCGGAACCAATAAAGATGTTGAAGAAGTCATGGGAATAATCGCCACGATAGATACAGGGGGCGCAGGAAGTTCTTACGGGGATCTGCCGGACCTTGGAGAAGGTTTTTTAAAGACAAAAGTCTATAAACTGAATCATATAAGACTCTGGACAGTGGACGGGGACAGGGACGAAGAAGGTCATACCGCACAGTTAATGAATGTTTTTAATGCTCTGGTTGAGTCTGATCCTGACGCGAAAATGTCGGTTGATTACAGGACCTCCAGTGTTGTTGTTACAGGGACAAATCAGACTCACAACAGGTTTGCCAGAGTCGTGGAAGAACTTGATGTGAAAGTGCCTCAGGTTATGATAGAAGCAAAACTTTATGAAGTGAATGTAAGCAATGTCAATGATATCGGGGTGAGATGGGGTATGGAATCCCAGGGGGATCAGCCCTATATCAAAGGTGATTTTAATCCTCTTCCCGTATCGGGAGCCGGAGAAATAAATGTAGGAATGCTTCAGAGCGGCTTTAATATAAACGCTTCGATAAATGCGCTTGAAAGGGAAAGCCGGGCAAAACTTCTTTCCGCCCCTAAAATAACGGTTGAATCAAACAGAACGGCGCAGATACAGACTTCATCAAGCACGTTCTATGAAACCGAACAGGTTGTGACAACTTCGTCAGGAGCGGTTGTTACCAGGGATTATGTGGCGGTAAGCCTGCCTATTTCACTTCAGGTTATGTGTAAAGTGACAAAGAAAAATGAAATAGAACTGAAGGTTACTGTGGTCGTTGAGAAGCTTGCGGGTTCTTCCGGCGGAAGCGGTCCGCCTGATACCTCTGTTCAGACGGCCGAGACAAAGGTAAGCGCAAGAAACAATGAAACAATAGTAATCGGCGGGCTGATAAGCGAGCGTATTGTTGATGTTGAAGAAAAGGTTCCGCTTTTGGGCGACATACCGCTTTTGGGAGAGCTTTTCAGAGGTTCAAAAAAGACAAAGGACAAGGTTGAACTGGTTGTATTCCTGACACCTCAGATAGTGGATTGATAAAAAAACTGCAGTGCGCGCTGTTTTTTGAGGAAAAAACAGAAAATATAACGCAATTAAATTCAGATAAGGAAATGAAAAATGCTTAGATTTCTTACTGCGGGGGAATCACACGGAAAAGGCCTGGCTGTTATTATTGACGGCGTCCCCGCAAATTTAAAGATAAAACCGGACGATATAGATTCTGTTCTTGCCGCACGCCAGCAGGGATACGGAAGAGGCGGAAGGCAGCAGATAGAAAAAGACAGAGTCGAGATTCTGTCGGGAATAAGATTCGGGAAAACAACAGGGGCCCCTTTAAGTTTTATTATAAAGAACAGGGATTATGAAAACTGGCTGGATATTATGGATCTTTCCAAAAGACGCCCCGGCATAAAAGAATATAATGTGCCGAGGCCGGGGCATGCCGATCTTGCCGGAGGGATAAAATTCAGACAGTATGATTTCCGCAATGTACTGGAAAGGGCCAGTGCAAGAGAAACTGCCGCAAGAGCGGCTGCCGGAGCGGTTGCGAAAAAGATACTTGAAGAACTGAATATTAAGATCATCGGATTTACCGCGTCAATCGGGGATGTGCATTCCTTTAAAAATATATCCATGGGCCCCGATGAAATATCGGCTGAGATAAAAAAAGCGGATAAAAAAACCGGTGCTGTAATAAGAATGCCTGACCCGGTAAAGGCTGCTCTTGCAAAAAAAGCAATAATGGCCGCAGCGGGAAAGAAAGACACACTCGGCGGGCGGGTAGGAATTGTGACGTCGCCGATTGCTCCGGGTATTGGGGATTATACGCAGTGGGACAAAAAACTTGACGGCCTGATCAGTATGGCGGTTATGAGCCTTCAGTCCGTAAAAGCGGTTTCTATCGGGGCGGGTTTTGAATACGCGGAAAAAAGCGGAGCCGCAATGCATGATGCGATAAAGTATTCAGAGAAAAAAGGATATTACAGAAAGACAAATAACTCAGGCGGTTTTGAAGGCGGGATGACCAATGGAATGCCGGTCCGCGTATTTGCGGCTTTAAAGCCGATATCAACGGTCGGCCGGGGGGTGGAGACAGTTGACATAAAAAGCAAGAATACAACACGGACCGTATATGAACGTTCGGATGTATGCGCGGTTCCCGCGGCCGCGGTAATTGCCGAAGGCATAGTCGCGGTTGAACTGGTGAAAGGGCTGCAGCGGCAGTTCGGAGGAGATGAGATGCTCCGTATGAAAAAGGCGTATTTTGCCTATAAAAAATACACGGAGAAATTTTGAGTGGATAATATTATATTAATAGGTTTTATGGGGAGCGGGAAGACTGCGGTCGGAAAAAAACTCGCGAAAAAAACAGGGCGTGAATTTATTGATATTGACGCTGAAATAGTAAAGCGGGAAGGAATGCCCATAAAAAAAATATTTGAAGACTACGGGGAAAAGTATTTCAGGAAAGCTGAAACTGAAACGGCCCGCATTATTCTTAAGAAAAAAAACAGGGTCGTAGCCGCGGGCGGAGGAATTGTTGTGAAAAAAAGCAATATTTCTCTGCTGAAAAAAGGCGGAACAGTGGTATATCTGAAGAATTCTTTTTTAAGATCCGCCGAAAGACTGAAAGGTAAAACAGACAGGCCTCTTTTTACAGACCTGAAAAAAGCACGGCAGCTGTACAATTCAAGGCTTGGCCTGTATGAAAAGGCAGCGGATATAAAAGTTTTCACGGATAAAAAAACAGTCAGCATGACAGCTGATGCCGTAAAGAAAAAAACGGAGGGAAGCGGTTGCGGACAGTAAGAGTAAGAACAAAACAGGATCCTTATAATGTTTATGTGGGATGGGATATACTGAAAGATACGGGGAGGCTGCTGAAAGAAAAAGCAAAGGGCCGGAAAATTATGATAGTAAGCAATAAAAAAGTTTTCGGGCTTCACGGCGCTGTTTTGAAAAGATCGCTTGAAAAGAAATTTGAAACGTCATTATGCCTTCTCCCTGACGGGGAAAAATATAAAAATATGAATTCTCTTGAAAAAGTATATTATGCCTGCGCAAAGAACAAACTGGACAGGTATTCCTTGATAATTGCTTTTGGAGGCGGAGTTATCGGCGATACGGCGGGATATGCGGCGGCTACATATATGAGGGGAATTGATTTTGTACAGGCCCCGACAACGCTGCTGGCTCAGGTTGACAGCTCGATCGGAGGCAAAACCGGAATTGATATGCCTTTCGGCAAAAATATGGTAGGCGCGTTTTATCAGCCGGTTTTTGTTATTGCCGACACAAAAACACTTAAAACTCTGGAGAAAAAAGAATTTGAAAACGGTATGGCTGAGGCGGTAAAACACGGAATAATACGCGACAGAACTTATTTTGAGTTTCTGAAAAAAGAAAAAGAAGGTATATTGGAAGTGCGGAAGAATGAAATTATGCACCTGGTAAAAAGATCCGTTGAAATAAAAGCTTCAATTGTTTCAGAGGATGAGAGAGAAGTATCAGGATTGAGGGCAATACTGAATTACGGGCACACGGTGGGGCACGCTATTGAGGCGGCGCAGGAGTATAAAGGCCTCAAGCACGGGCAGGCTGTTGCCGCCGGTGCGGTTATAGCCGCCGGGATAGCGGAAAAATCCGGATTGTGTTCCGCGGAAACGCGAAATGAGCAAATAAAAGTGTTTAATTCATTTAATTTGATTAAACCTTTAAAAAAAGTTAAAATTTCCAGTATTTTAAAAAGAATATACAATGATAAGAAAAACAAAGACGGCAAAATAAGATTTATCTTGACAAAGAAAATAGGCTGTGCTACTTTGATAGAAACTGTAGAAAAAGATACAATAAAACAGGAAATCCGGCATTTTATGGCGGGAAGATATTGAAGGAGGCAACTCTGGATGGCTGATGCCACGGTAGAAATCGAGGAGCTTAAGAAGAAATTATCGCAAAATCCTGAATCTATGATATTCGTGCCTCTTGCTGATGCTTACAGAAAAGCAGGAATGCTGGATGATGCTATTAAGGTATGCGAGGACGGGCTTGAAAAACATCCGTCTTATACGTCCGCGAGAGTTGTTCTTGGAAGAATTTACAGTGAAAAAGGCATGCTGGATGAGGCTATTGAAGAATTAAAAAGAGTTGAAGCTGTTGATGTTGATAATATAATGGTTCATTCAATGCTTGGAAATGTTTATCTGAAAAAAAAAATGTATGCCCGGGCAATAGAGCAGTTTCAGAGGGTTTTATCCCTGAACCCCGAGGATTCAGAAGTTCAGGAAAAACTTCAGGAAGCATTGTCGGCCAAACAAGCGCCTGAAATAAAAGAAAAAGAAAAACCTTCTCCGGAAAAACCGGAGCCGGAAAAGCCCGCGGAAAAGCCTGTACAGGAAAAAAAAGAAACGGGCGGCGGCCGGCCGGGCTTTGATGCCGGGAAAAATATGAAAATAGCTGAATTGTATACGAAAAAAGAGGAATTTGCAAAAGCAATTGAAATATATAAGGAAATACTTGATTCAGACAGCGATAATATGACGGCTCAGCAGCGGCTCAGAGAAGTATATGCTCTTCAGGATAAAAAATTGGCGAGACAGAAACAGAAGGAACAATCTGCGGGACAGGCAGCGCCTTTAAAAAAAATAGATACGGATAAGATAACGGCGGAAGATATTCTTGATGTGATGAAAGAAGCTGTTGAAGATGACTCGGTTGACGAAGAAAAGGAAAATGCGGCAGACTCTGATTCTGCGCCTGTTAAAGCGGAGGAGCACAGGAAACCGGATTCAAAAAAAGTAGAAAAACCCGCGGAACCGGAGCAGAAGACAGAACAAAAGCAGGAACCGAAGCCGGAGCCGAAACCGGAAAAAGAAAAAGAAGCTTCTGAAAAAACGGAAGATGTAACACAGAAGGCAAAAGACAGTATAGAGACGGTCTTAAAAGAAATCACGGATGTTGACGGTATGATAGGCAGCTTTTTCCTTTTGAGGGATGCTACAATTGTAGCGAGTGTTCTTCCGGCGAGTTTTAATGCCGGGGAAATAAGCAGAACAATAACGGCTATCGTGGAAAAAACAGAGATGTCTGTCATGAATATGAAACAGGGGAAAGTAAATCAGGTTGTTATTTCTTCTGAAAGCGGACAGCTGCTTTTTACGGAAATATCAAAAGGTGTTTTGTTTTTAATAGGTGATGAAAATATAAATGTGGGAAAAATGGGTCTTATGCTGAAAAACATAATACCGCGGATAAAAGAAGTGCTTTGATAACTTTTAGGAGGACGGTAGTTTAATGGATTTTAAAACGCTTTTACAGAAGATAGTTGAAAATGTTGACGGCGCAATAGGCGCCGGTGTTATAGGTGAAGACGGTATCGCGATAGATCAGTTTTCCGTAAAATCTGATTTTGATATTACCGCGGCGGGCGCGGAATATTCAACGATCATAAGCAACGCTAAAAAAGCATCACGCAGTTTTGGGCTGGGTAAAACAAATGAAGTCCTTATATCAACAGAAAAAGCAACAATGATAATGATGATGGTTGGGGATAATTATTTTGTTACGCTTGCTCTGGATCTGGACGGCAACCTCGGAAGGGGCCGGCTCGAGTTGAAAAAATCAATACCCGAGCTGGAAAAACTTTTATAATATGTTTTTCAGGGCATTAAAAAGATCCTTCTGGGTCTTTTATGATAATTTATTTAAAGGGGTTTTTCTTAATTTCATTCTTTTTGGATTTCTTTTTGGCGTATTTGTCTTGGTGTTCATGAAATTAAAACAATATGAAATGACGGCTGTTTATCTTAATCTGATCTGGCATATTATTGCGCCGGCTGTTATGTATTACTGGATATTGACGCTGAAGAACGAAGACACTGACGGTTTTTTTGCGGTTCTTCTTGAGGGAATTAAGAAATATACGCCGAAGAGCCTGATGTTTTTTCTTTTAAACGGTGTTTTTTTTGTAACGGCTTTTATAAGCATTAATTTTTATAAGGAAATGGGAGATGCCGGAGCCTGGGCGTATATACTGGGGGGCATAGGGCTGTGGCTGGTGCTCATGTTCTTTTTGATGCAGATATATCTGCTGCCTATATTTATAATGGATGAAAAAAAGCGTTTTTTTGTAACATATAAGAAAGCGCTTATTATGGTGCTGTCTGCCCCGTTTTCATCCCTGATGATATTTCTTGTTTTTCTTTTTTTTAATCTGTTTGGATATGTGTTTCTGCATTTTGGAGGGGCGCACCCTTCATCAATGCTTGCCCTTATAAGTCTGTTCCCGATCTTCTTGATGCCGTTTATAACATATTCGTTTATATGCGCAATGCAGGTTAATGCGGTCATGCTTATATATGAAAAACATAATGTGATGCCGGATCTGTCGGAAAGATGGGAAAATAAGGGGCCGGGAAATATATTTAAGCCCTGGGAGATGAAAAAATAAATGGCAAAACGATGGAAGTCAAAGCGCAGCAAAGGGAATAAAAAAAAGAGAAGTCTTCTGGCCGTATCTTTAATTGCCGGCGCTGCGGCGGTTGTTTTTTTCGGGAACGCAAGCACGTATATAAAAATGAAAAAACAAAAAAACGCTGTTGAGTCTGAAATCAGTTTCCTGAAAAAAGAAAATGAAAAGCTGAGAGAACGCATAAAAGATGTACACAGCGACCGTGAGTTTGTTGAAAAAACAGCCCGCGAACAGCTTAATCTGATAAAAGAAGGGGAAACAGTCTTTGTGATAGCGGATTGAAATTCCCGCAGTCTTCGGCAGTATTGAAGGGGATTGATGCTGCACCGCGTTTTAATCGTATTTTTGGCTTTAAATCGAATATCTAATTTCCAATATCGAATCCTCAAAAAAAAGGCGGCTCAGTTGAGCCGCCTTTTTTTATGGTTGCGGGGGCAGGATTTGTTTGCTCCTGCTGTTGAAATCGCCGTCGCAAACCCGCGGTTGTATCCTGTCGCCGCCATAATAATTCCCTTGGAATTTGGCGGCTATTCCTCCTTTTCGTCGGCGGATACAACCGTTCAAATCCTGCAAAGAGCCTATAATAGAAAAAGGCAGCTCTGCGCTGCCTTTTTTTTTATGGTTGCGGGGGCAGGATTTGTTTGCTCCTGCTGTTGAAATCGCCGTCGCAAACCCGCGGTTGTATCCTGTCGCCGCCATAATAATTCCCTTGGAATTTGGCGGCTATTCCTCCTTTTCGTCGGCGGATACAACCGTTCAAATCCTGCAAAGAGCCTATAATAGAAAAAGGCAGCTCTGCGCTGCCTTTTTTTTTATGGTTGCGGGGGCAGGATTTGAACCTGCGACCTTTGGGTTATGAGCCCAACGAGCTACCGCTGCTCCACCCCGCGTCATTGGTTAAACTGAAAAGCATTAAATAATCAATCTTCCATCTTAATAACTGTATAAGATGATACATAATCACCGGTTAAAAGTCAAGGGGGGATATGGATGAAAAATTTTAAGGATTTTTTATCCATGGTACCGGGAGCCGGACTCGAACCGGCACGGCGGTTAAGCCCGCGGATTTTAAGTCCGCTACGTCTACCATTTCGTCATCCCGGCACCTATGAATGAAATGATTATAGCAGAACAAAGATTAAAGTGTCAATATAAGTTCAAAACCCATATCGGATGCTCGGATGCTCGGATGCTCGGATGCTCGGATGCTCGGATGCTCGGATGCTCGGACGCTCGGAAGGTTGGAAGGTTGAATGTTTGGAAGGTTGAATGTTTGGAAGGTTGAATGTTTGGAAGGTTGAATGTTTGGAAG